>CAZRXT010000168.1:0-5533 GCA_964604035.1 uncultured Prolixibacteraceae bacterium
TTTCGGGAACGGTTTATCTTGTCAATTATAAGAACTCGGGCGAAGACGTAAAATACATTGTGCCTGCCCAAGAGCAAGAGATTTATATTACTTACGGAAACCATAAATTCTACGACGAAAGGATCAGAACATCGAGCGACGGGACTTTTGTCTTTAAAAACCTCATAAAAGGAAGTTACCGTATCTTCATGTACTCCGAAGATATTACAGAACAAACTGCCTATAAAGTAGTTGAAAAGACCGTTGAAGTAACAGACAACAATCAGGACATTACAATCGACGACATTTTTTATGTTGAGAAACTATAATATTAACTACCAAAAATTTACTACGTATGAAACGAGCAATATTTATACTTTCAATACTACTGATTTCGCTCAGCTCTTATGCTCAGGACCGCAAAGAAGTAATTGAAAAAGGAATTCAGGTTAAGCGTAATTATGAAACAAACGTTGCCGAAGGAGATAACACTCCTTACCTTGAAAAAGAAGAACATTACAATTTTAGGGGCGATCTTACTGAAATAAAAGAGTTGAAAGACAACGGAAAAACGTTAGTGTTATGGTTCAAATACAAGTACGACTCTCAGGGCAATGTTACCGAAGAGCTTGAACTTAACGCCAAAGGCGAACAAAAAGAGCGTATTGAATACAAGTATGAAAATGGTTTGAAAGTCGAAAAGAACTATTACGACAGCAAAAATCGTTTGGCAAAAAAGAAAACATTCAAGTATGAACTCCGAAAGTAACTTAAAGTCGATAATCGAAAAGTTTTCGCCCATTTCGCTTGAACAAATGGACGGCGTAAAGCTTATGCGCCGAACCGACACAAAATTTGTTTTCAATGTAGAGTTATTGCCCGAGTTGCTCAGCCGAGCCTCCGACAATTACTATATGGTTGAAATAAACAACTTACGCGAACAGGTTTATCAAACAACCTACTTCGACACTCCCGATTATTCAATGTACACGTCGCACCACAACGGCAAACTAAACCGATGCAAAATCAGGATCAGAAAGTATGTGTGTTCAAATCAGGAATTTCTGGAAGTAAAGAGAAAGAACAACCATGGCGAAACAATAAAAAACCGCATCGTGCGGCCTAACCCCGAAGAACAGATTGATGTGAATGGCAGCAAAAAGTTTCTTGAGAAATACACTCCGTTTGGACATCAACTGCTGCACCCAAAATTAGGAAACCAATTCATAAGGCTAACGCTTGTAAACAAAGACCTTACCGAACGCATTACGCTCGATTACAATCTGAATTTTACGGATATTAAATACAACAAAAACATATCGGCCAATGGGGTTTGCATTGCCGAAATTAAAAAAGACAAGAACTCAAAGAAATCACCATTCATAACAAACCTCAACGAAATGAGGATTAGGCCATCGGGGTTCAGCAAATATTGTATTGGATTGGCGATGCTCAAAAATCCGGAGATTAAACTCAACTTATTTCGACAAAAAGTTAGAGCAATAGAGAAAATATAAACCACACAAAATCAATCTACAATGGAACTATTTAATATCGAACTTTTCAAATTAGAAGATCTTGCAGAACTGTTTATTCGCTTTTTTTTCAATTCATTGGTGATTTTCATCGCTGTGCGCTTCATTTATTACCCCGTACGAAAACGGAAAGATTTCCTGTTCACTTACATGCTGATTTCAACAGTAATATTCTTGCTTTGTTTCTTACTTGCAAACGTAAAACTTGAGCTTGGTTTCGCTCTTGGACTGTTCGCAATCTTCGGAATTATACGTTACCGTACATTGCAAATGCCGATTAAAGAGATGACTTATCTTTTCCTTGTAATCGGAATTTCGGTTATTAATGCATTGGCCAACAAAAAGGTAACTTATGCCGAATTGATTCTGACAAATGCATTATTAATTCTTGTTCCTTTTATGCTCGAGAAATTCTTGCTCTTGAAACACGAATCGACAAAAGATATTAACTATGAAAAAATTGAACTCATAAAACCTGAAAACCGCTTAAAACTAATTCAAGATTTGGAAGAACGTACAGGGCTAAAAATTAACAGAGTTGAAGTTGGGAAAATTGACTTTCTAAAGGATACCGCAAAAATAAATATCTACTATTACGAAAGCAGCAACAAAGAGAACCTTGCCGACGACAACACTGCCTCTTCAGATGGAGATGATGATTAACAGAAACTTAACTTATATAGTCATGATTGTTTGGGCATTAACTTTAGTTCAGAAAGTCGATGCCCAAACAACTGATTTTAGAGTGCGGATTGGTGCGCAGGTTGAGAAAGAGATTTCAAAAAAATTGTCTTTTTGTATTGATTATGAGCACCGATTTGACCACAACCTTACAACCTTCGACAAGGCCTTTGTTGAAGGTTCGCTTTCATACAACCTTAACAAAGCTTTTAAAATTGGTGGGCTGTGGCGTTATATGTACGACATGGACGAAAAACGACAATTCAGCACCGGGCATAGGGTTGCCGGTTACGTTAGGTACAAAAAGGAAATTGGCGACTTCGATTTAAAAGTTAAAACCATGCTACAATATGGGTTCGACGATTTGTCGGCTCAAAACTCGGGCAAAGAGAAACTTATTAACCGCAACTCGGTAGGCATTGATTATAACTGGTTTGGAACAAAATTTACCCCATTTGCCGAGTATGAATTTTTCTACTTCATCAATCATCCAAATGGCGGAATCATAAACCAATCGAGACTCAAAGCCGGATCATCATACCGTCTATCTAAAGCATCCGAAATATCGGTTTTCTACATGTTTGAAAACGAATTCAACACTGCCTCACCTGCCGATGCACACATTGTTGGGTTCGGGTACAGCTACAAATTCTAACTTCAACCTAGCCATTAACCAATACGAAGATTAAAAGAAAAGGGCTTGCCAAATACTCAGCAAGCCCCTTATGTTTCTACTCTTTATTGATAATTACTGTTTCACTATTCTGAAGGTTTTATTTCCTTCGCCCAATTTTACCTGCAAGAGGTAAACGCCAGAGCGGATATGAGAGAGTTTAAGATTGCCCGTGCCATTAGCAATATTGCCCTGCTCAATTACCTTGCCGGTAATGTCGGACAACTGGTAACTTCCCACTCCTTTATAATCGGAGGTGATTGAAACCTGATCGGTGAACGGATTTGGGTAAACCAACATCGATACCGATTTCATAGCATCTACGCCAACACCCGAGTTGACAATCAGGTTGCCACTTTTGTAAACAAAACCGTAGTTGTTGTCTTGGCCACCCGAAACAGTGATTTCGTAAACACTTTTTATTGTTGCCGATTTCACTGTTGAAGACGCAACTGGAAGTTTGTCGATATCCAACTCGTCGTCGCCATTAACAAAACCGCTGTAGCTCAAAGTGAACTCAGGAACGGTTTCACCGGCATTCATCTCAACATCGTTCGCGGTAACGGTAAGGGTTGCCTTGTAAACAGAAACAAATGCAGTGTCGGTTACAACGGCATAGGTCAACGTATCGGCAGGGGTAAACTGTACAATTATCGGCTGCAACTCACCTGCTTCAAACACTGTTCCGGCAGATGGCGTGTAAACAAACGTACCTGCCACATCGGTTTTAGCATTGAGCTGCACTTGGCTTAATTCAGTTCCGTAAGTGATGCTCGATGGGTTTTCCCAAATAACTACAGGGTTAAGCCTTGGTTTAACGGTAAGTGTTCCGTTCTCGTACTCAAAAATGTAGTTATTGTCAGCCCCACCCGAAACCACAATTGGGTAAGTGCCTGCTTCGACCACACCATCTATTGATGTGATTGTTGGCAGTACATCAAGCACTCCGGCGTTTTCATCGTTAATAAAACCAGAATATGAGAACGACCATACCGGCAGTGTGTCGCCATAATTAACAATCTTATCGTTGGCTTTAACGGTGAGTACAGCTTTCTGCACATCAACATAAACAATTTTCGATACTTTGTTGATATTTATTGTATCGAAAGGCTCAAAAGTTACTTTCAGTTCTTTCATATCGCCTGCACCTAACAATGTTCCTGCTGCCGGTTCGTATACAAACGTACCATAAGCATTACAAGTAGCGTTCAGCTGCTTTTCGCTTAGCAATTCGCCATAAACCATATCCGATGGGGTATTCCAGGTAATTGTTGGTGTAGCTTTTGATGCAAGGGTAAGCTCGCCACCAATATATGTGAAGTTGTAGTTATTGTCGTAACCTCCCGAAACACTGATCGGATATTCCCCTGAAGGACTATCTTTTGTTGCTGTTGTTGTTGCAACAGGGAGCGTGTCAAGTTCGGAAGATGTATCTCCTTTAACAAAGCCCGCATAGCCAACTGTTAACTGTGGAATAGTGCCTACGCTTGAAACCATATCGGATGCGGTTGCGGTGAGCATGGCCTTCGCCACCATCAATTTTCCGTTTTGATAGTCAAAATCATAGAACTCGTCGGATCCGCCAGATGGCATGATCGCAAAAACTCCCGCATTTTCACCTGCACCGGTTGCTGCCGCTATTGTTGGCATCGATGTCAAAACTGAGTCTTTGTCTCCGTTAAGGAAACCTTCAATGGTATAGGTCAGTTCGGGCAGAGGTTCGCCATAAGTGATCGACTTATCCTGCGCGGTTACTTTTAGCAACGCTTTTTCTATTGTGAGCGTACCTTCAAAGTAGAATATAGCGTAGTTGTCGTCTTTGCCCCCAGAAAGGTGAATGGGATAAGTTCCCGGGCCTGTTATGCTGTCGGTATTTACCCAAGCAGTTATTTTATGGTCAAGGCCGGAGACAGTACCAACAGTATCAAAGAACTCATACCTCAGTGTTAGTTCCGGGATAGAATCGCCATAGCGCACCGTCTTATCTTCGGCAAAGATGTTCAGGTTACCCTGCTCGATGTTCAATTTGCCATTTCGATACAACATGTCATAATTATCATCGGAACCGCCCGAAACGATAATCTCGTAACTTCCAACATCACTGTCCTTTGAGGCCAATGTTGACACTTCTGGTTGAACATCTAAGATTGATGCATCTTCTTCTGCAAAAAAACCACTATATGAAAATGTCAGCTCCGGATTTGCCCTTCCGTAAAGACGGTTTTTGTTGTCGGCAGTAACGGTGAGTGTGGCTTTTTTGATATTAAAATCGCCTGACACCAATTCTAATTCATAATTGTTGTCCAAACCACCTTTCAAAATAATCGAATCGGGATAAAAACCTGCACCACTAAACTCATCAATTGTGGTGCTAATAATTGGCAAATCATCCAAATCACTGGCATTGTCGTTGTTCACAAAACCATCGTATTTAAAAGTGAGCACAGGATTGCTTTCGCCATAAAACTTGGTTTTATTATCAGCAGTAACTGTAAGTTTTGTTTTAGTAATTTCGAAATCTCCTGCCACGAAACTAAACAGGTAGTTGTTGTCGCTACCACCTGTAAAAGTAATGGCATCGTTGTAGTTGCCGGCATTGCTCAACGCATTGATTGTGGTGCTGATGATTGGTGTCACATCAATGCTTTCTTCTCCATTTACCCAA
>CAZRXT010000169.1:0-5522 GCA_964604035.1 uncultured Prolixibacteraceae bacterium
CAATTATTGACATGGAAAAGGCAGCCCTCGAACGGTGGAACCATGGCGACCCATCCGGATTTCTCGAAATTTCGGCCAGCGATGTGGTTTATTTTGACCCGTTTGTTGAAAAGCGACTGACCGGAATAGCTGAACTCACGGCATTGTATGAGTCGCTGAAGGGTAAGGTTCACAGCGATTCGTTTCTTTTGATTGATCCGCAGGTACAGGCTGCCGATAGGATGGCTGTATTAACTTTTAACTACGTTTCGCATTCGGGCACCGAAGTTTATAAATGGAACTGCACCGAAGTGTACCGCCTCGAACCCAATGGCAAGTGGAAAATCGTTCAAACACACTGGTCTCCTACACAACCGGCACAAAAATAATCAGAAACATATTTTGTCGAACGCTCATTATCCTTACAAAAGAAACACTTACCCAATCTTATATTTTTCAAATTAGTATGGCCGGTATCTTTTTTCCAAATCAGCTATATTTACTCCTCAAATTCAATAAACACAACAATGAGGAGATTGCAACATCATAAAAAAATTATACTACTATCGGCCATACTGATTTTTTTCTTTATCAACCCAACTGTTGCAGCAAATGAAGTTGCGCTTTCCCCTGCAAATGGAGCAACGAACATTAACCCCGACACACATTTGGAAATGACATTTAGTAGTGCGCCGTCTCTGGGTTCTTCGGGGCAAATCCGTATTTACGATGCATCTAACGACAGGCTTGTCGATTTACTTGACGTGAGTATTCCTGCTGGCCCTACAACGGGCGATACAACTAAAGGCGCAACTTACACACCTGTTCCTTACGAATATGTTCAGGGAAAGTTTACCAATGCCAACACAAAGCCGGGAACACCTTCGGGCGTGGCGCTTCCAACATTGGGTAACTATCAGCTTACCATTATTGGTGGCTTTACCGACGGATTTCATTTCTACCCGGTAATTATTCGCGGCAACAAAGCAACTATCTATTTGCACAACAATCTGCTGGAATACGGGAAAAGTTACTATGTGCAAATTGACCAGGGTGTGCTCACAACTAAAGACGGGAGCTTCACCGGAATTGAAAGAAAAGACTGGACTTTCGACACCAAAGCATTGGCACCCAATGTTCATTCAGCAACGTTTGTAGTTAGTGCTAATGGCGATGGCGATTTCAGCACCGTTCAAGGTGCTCTCGATTTTATCCCCGACAATAATCCAAACCGGGTAACTATCTTTATTCGAAATGGCGATTACGAAGAAATTGTCTATTTCCGCAACAAGAACAATATCACTATTTTGGGTGAGAGTCGCGACAGTGTGGTTGTTCATTATGCCAACAACGAAGTGTTTAATCCTCACCCAATAAATTTGAAAACCAACGAGATGGAAGGAACTTTCCCTTCGCGACGGGCAGCCTTTGCTGTAGATCATTGTAAGGGAATCCACCTTGTAAACCTAACAATAAAAACCACTGCCAAAGGTCAGGCCGAAGGTTTACTTATTAATGGCGAAGAAATTATTGTGAGCAACGTTACCATTGTTGGTTCGGGCGATGCACTGCAAACCAACGGAACAGCTTACTTTAATAATTGCTGTATTGTTGGCGATGGCGACACTGTACTTGGCCGTGGAGCTGCATTTTTCAACCGTTGTGAGTTGCTTTCGTACAGCACGTTTATGTGGATACGCAACACAAATGCTAATCATGGCAATGTGTTTGTCGGTTGCCGATTCATTAATATTGGTGAAGCTGAGACCGAGCTTGCACGTTGCCCCACCAATCATGGGAAGAATTATCCGCATGCCGAAGCTGTACTTTTAAACTGTACACTCTCTGGTATTTCGCCAGTTGGCTGGGGCAATATTGGAGGCGAAACATCGAACATCCATTACTGGGAATACAACAGCGTAAATCGCGACAACGGTTTTGTTGATGTAAGCAAACGGCATTCTGCATCAAGGCAATTGACAATGGAAAATGATTCGGTAATTATCGCTAATTACATGAACCCTGCTTTTGTGTTGGGTGGTTGGATTCCTGATACAACAATTGGCACTTCAATTGTGCCTAACTTTCGTTAAAATGTTAGTTGTAGAACTTCGATAATTGTCCTGAGAATCAGTGTTGGCAGTGTTTTTATTGCGCTTATTCCTTACGGCAACCTTCTTTTTGAATGGAATTATAATGAACTTTTGATCGGCATTCAATGTTCCATGTTCTTAAATTTAAAAATAAACATATAAATACATTTCAGAATTATGGCACTTATAGCAGATTTACAGTGGCGTTATGCTACTAAGAAATACGATTCGAGCAAGAAAGTTTCTCAACACGATTTAGATAAGATACTTGAAGCTGTCCGCCTTGCCCCAACATCATCGGGGTTGCAACAGTTTAGGGTTATTGTTATTAAAAATCAGGAGTTAAAAGAGAAAATTGTTCCTATTGCCGGCGGACAAGAGCAAATTGCCGATTGTTCACATCTATTGGTTTTTGCAGCATGGGATGGTTACACAAAGGAGCGTATTGAAGGGATGTACGACTACATAACCGACCAAAGAGCGTTGCCTCGGGGGCGTTTTGCTGCTTATACCGAGAGGCTGAAAGGGATACACCTTCCTTTGTCGGCTGAAGAAAACTTTGCGCATACTTCGAGGCAGTCTTATATTGGGTTGGGACTAGCAATGGCACAAGCTGCCGAACTAAAAATTGACAGCACTCCAATGGAAGGTTTTTCGAACGCCGCTTTAGATGAATTACTCGACCTGAAATCTAAAGGTTTGAGAAGTGTAACGTTGTTGCCTCTTGGTTATCGCGATACCGAAGGCGACTGGTTGGTTAATATGAAAAAAGTTCGATTACCAAAAGAGGAGTTTATTATTGAATTATAGTTGATTTTGTTCTGTATAAAAAGTTAAATGCCCGTTTCGGGCATTTAACTTTTATGTTCAGATAGAATGGTCAATTGATATTTTGCTTTATGGTTTCAAATTTCCACACTCATTTTTAAGTGCTTTCCAAATCCTTGTCGAACTATTCTCATCAATGTTGTAAGCCTTATGTCAGATGCGTCATTTTCAATTCGTGAAATATATGTCTTTGTTGTACCGCATTTTGCGGCAAGTTGTTCCTGTGTCATTCCTTGCTCTTTACGAAGTTCTTGAAGCATTACACCAATTTTAAAAGATTCAAAACCTTCTTCAAACTCTTCTCTATCAAGGGTTCCTCTTTTGCCATACTGTGTATCCAAATGGTCTGCAAAGGATGTTAAGTTGTTATTTTTCTGATTTTTCATCGAAATATTGTTTTTTTAGTTTTTCTGCTAATTCAATTTCATTTTTTGGTGTTTTCTGAGATTTCTTTTGAAATCCGTTCAGTAATATTATAAGATGTCCTTCGTCAAAAAAACTAAAAACCCTAAAAATATTACCGCCAACTTCAACTCGAACTTCGAAGAGTCCGGTTGTTTCTTCTATGTGTTTAAAATATTTAACAGGAACTCTATCAATTGTTGCTATTAATTTCAAAGTCCAGTTGAATTTCCTTTTGACATCAGGTTTTAGTGTCGCAAAGAAGTCCAAATAGTAGTTTTTGTAGTAATAAATGTCCCTTACAAATTTTTCATTCATGGCGTAAAGTTAGCTAATTGGCTAACTATTTACAATTGGTTGTCATGTTTCTTTATTGATCTGGTCTTTGTGGTGTTATTGTTAATAATCGATATAAAAAGTTAAATTCCCGTTTCGGGCTTTTTTTTTTATTTTTGTGCATCCAAAACAGCTATGATCATGAGTTGTTTTTCCTTTCGTGAGTCATTAATCTGTTCTAAATGTTCTATTTTATTTAGATGATAATCAAACAAATAAACAAAATATTAAAATGAAAAAAATTGCAAAATTATTGGCTGTAGTTGCCCTGTGTGGAATGACTTCTGAATTGTATGCCCAAGAGTATGGCATTAAAGCTGGATTGAACCTTGCAAACATCTATTCTACACTCAATGGAAATGTTGTTAGCGACAACTACGAGATGAATACAGGTTTTCATATTGGGGTTACTGCCGAATACCCAATTGCGAAATCAATCTCTTTTGAAACCGGACTTATTCTTTCGACCAAAGGTTATTCTATTGAAGAAGATGGTTTCCTTGCCGATTACTCTTCAAAAACAAACCTTTATTATCTCGACATTCCGTTGACAGTAAAAGCTGCTTATAAAATTGGAGGGATTAAGATTTTTGCAAATGCAGGTCCTTATGTTGGTGTTGGGCTTTCGGGAAAAGTTAGTTCCGATGGAAATGTTTTTGTTTTTTCTGGTTCCGGCGAGTCGGATGTGGAGTGGGGCGATGAAGGTGATTTTGAACGGTTAGATTATGGTTTGACGTTTGGTGCCGGTGTTGAGTTTGGTAAAATCTCTGTTGGCGCATCGTATGGGTTAGGACTTGCCGATATTTCACCAAGCTCTTATGTCGAAACAAATAACCGGGTTATTGCAATTTCGTTGGGGTATAAGTTCTGATAAACTGCAACTTAAAAAGATATGTACAAATGAAGAAAGTCCTGTTATTTTTGGCCGAGGGGTTCGAAACCTTCGAGGCGAGTGTCTTTATCGATGTTATTGGTTGGAACTTGGTTGAAGGCGATGGTACAACTCAACTTTTTACTTGCGGCATTCAGCGCGAAGTGAAAACCTCGTTCAACCAAAAGTTTATTACCGATTATGTGATCGATGAAATTGATGTTGACAACTTCGACGCATTGGCAATACCCGGAGGTTTTAAGGAATTCGACTTCTACCGCGAAGCTTACGACGAGCGTTTTCTCAGTCTGATTAGGGAATTCAACAGCAAAGGAAAGTTCATCGCTTCTATTTGTGTAGGGGCGTTACCCATTGCCAAGAGCGGGGCATTGGCCGGCCGTAAAGGAACAACTTACTGCCTCAGTGGTAACTGGACAGATGTGTTGAGTGGCTTTGGCGTTGAGGTGGTCAATCAGCCAATTGTTGTCGATGGCAACATTATAACCTCTTGGAATCCATCTACTGCGGTTGATGTAGCTTTGCAGTTGCTCGAATTCCTTACGTCGAAACCAAATGCCGATTACATTCGCAGCATCATGGGTTTTAAACCAAAAGAGTAAATCCTAGAGATAATAGCTATCTTTAATTTTCAAATAATCAATCAGATGGAATACATTGATATCGATAATTGGAAGCGCAAAGAGCATTTCAACTTCTTTTACCGGATGGATTATCCGCAGTACAACGTTTGCATGAACATCGACATTACAAATTTCCTGCGTTTCACACGTGAGCACAATTTGTCGTTTTACTATGCAATGATTTATGCGGTTATGGATGTTGCCAATCAAACCGAAAATTTCAGGTACCGTATCCGCGACGGGAAAGTGGTTCTTCACAACTGTCTCCACCCTTCGTTTACCGATAACAGCATCGAGCCTGGCGACGATCTTTTTAAGTTTGTTACTGTTGATATGTGCGACAATCTTTTTGATTTTGTGGAGCAAACAAAA
>CAZRXT010000170.1:0-5485 GCA_964604035.1 uncultured Prolixibacteraceae bacterium
TGGGTGTTAACTTCTTCAATTGCAATATTGAAATTCGATTTCGCTTCAATAGTTCCATCACTTAAAACAGTTAGGGTGCCGTTGGCATCGGTCACTCTTTTTTCGTCCCAGATATAAAGCATTCCTTTAAACTTTATGGGATATGTACCCGGTTTCGAAAAGTTTATCTGGTCTAAATTTGTCACAGTCCCGTCGTATGTTATTTTCGGGTAATTTGTTACGTTTATTTCGCGAGTGTTCATTGCCCTATTTACTGCACCAATCTGGTATTCGAACGATTTAATAAGAGCTATGATTTTGAATTGTCCGGTTTGTGCATTTAATTGGCAGGCAACCTGGTAATTGTCGGCTACAATATTCTGAACATTATTGGCCGATTTAACGTTGATGTGCGCTGTTCGGGTAGCGTAATTTTGCGAAAATGCAATTGTTGTTGCAAAAAGAAGCGTTGCAAACATGAATATTTTCTTCATCGTTTATAGTTTTAAAAGCAGAACAAAAGTACAATGTAAAGTCATTAAGCCGAAATTTTCAATCTTTTATTTCTTATTTAGAAGGTCAATAACATTCAATAATTTGCCATCGTTGGGCGCAGGTTCAATGTTCAGAAGCTTGCAAATCAGGTTGTACAGTTCAATGTTTTTGAAAGGCCGATGTACAAACCCTCTTTTGAAATCGGGACCCGAGCCATAAAATATCGCATTCATAGCTGTAAAATCGGGAGTGTAGCCATGAGTTCCTCCGTTAACTGCATCGCCTTCGTTGGCATAAACCGACCATTCGGGCTTTGCACAAACCACGAATTCGGGAATGTTTGGGTTGCTGCCATAATGATATTCTGCCGGAACTTCCGATTTCTTCCACACAAAAATACCTTCTTGTGCCGACAAGGTTTGAAAAACAGAATCGCGGTACAACTTGTTGGGTTCAATCAGAAAGAAAGGGTTGCTGCCGAGGCATGTTTTGTACCAGTAGTCGGGCAGTAGCGACGAAAGTATCACTGCTTTATCTTTCGAAATCGGCCCCATTCCGTGATCCGATACGATAATGAAATTGATTGAATCGGCAATTGGAAGTTGGTTTTTCTTTCGGCAGAAATCGCCAATCAGGCTGTCGAGCCGTTCTACAATCTCTTTTGTTTCTGCTGATTTTGGACCAGAAGCGTGCGATGTAGCATCTGGTTCTTCCGAATAAAAAGTAATAAAATGCGGACGTAATGAGTCGGGCTTTTGCAGCCAGCTGATAACACTGTCGGCACGCGAGCTGAAAGGAATCGAAGCATCGTATTTTTTCCAATAGGTTGGCTGAATCTGTTCTATTGACGTTTCGCTGCCCACAAAATAGTACGATCCCGATACTATTCCATTCTTCTCGGCAGTTACCCACGCAGGTTCACCATTGTAAAATGAAGGGTTTTCAACAGCCTTTCTGTTGCTTGGACTGTAAATTTGATCGAGTTCTTTGTGGTAGAAAATGTTGTTGATTATTCCATGGTGGTCGGGATATAAGCCGGTAGCAATGCTGTAGTGATTCGGAAAAGTTTTGGTCGGGAAACTTGGGATAAGCGACTCAGCTTTTGTGCCAATTCGGGCTAACGAATCAAGGTTTGGGGTTGAATACAGTTGCGGATAATCCCATCTGAACGCATCTAGCGACAACACAATTAGGTAGTTGCGTTTGAAATGTTGATTAATCTTCTGTGGAAAAGCATTGATAGCCAAAACACAAATAAGCATACTGATGAAAATTTTGATTCGCATGGTCATGATTTTTAACAAATAAAAAGGCTGCACCCAACGGCGCAGCCTCTAATATAGCTAGTTTCTGTTATTAAAATATGTAACGGATTGAAACTTGTGCTTGCCAACGTGAGCTTTGTAAGCCGCTGTCGTCAATACCCCATGTTTCGTTCGCGTTTTTGTTGTAATAAGTGTAAGTAGGAGTAGTGCCATCGGCTTTGTAGCCTTGGAATTGCAGAACTTGGTAATTGCTGTAATCTCCAAGCGTGTAATACATTCTACCCCAGTCTTTGTTCAGCATATTGGTGAAGTTGAACACGTCTACCGAAATCTGAATCTTGTTTTCACGTTCGGGAGCTACGTTGAATTTGAACTCCTGCATCAGTTTCAGGTCAACAATGTTCGAGAAAGGCAAACGTTCCGAATGTCTTTCAACAACTTTACCTCTGCTGTTTTTGAGCGATTTGTGATCTTCAATAAACTGGTTGAGGCTAGCCCATTGCGCATCGGCGGTAGTGGTTATATTTCCATCTTTATCGGTAATGTCTACAAGTACAATGTCATTCTGGTCTTTTGGTACATATAACAATGTAAGGTCATAACCATCGGTATTGTCGCCTGTTGGTCCATATTGACTTGAAGTTGGTCCATTGTTGTAACCCATTGAGTAACGTTCGCCCGATTGACCATTGTAGAATATACTAATAGTAGTATTTGCAAATTTGCTGTATTCAATTTTGTAAGAAACGTTGGCAACAATACGGTGTCCAAGGTCGTAAGCTGAATAACCAAGGTCGAGATTGTTGCGGCCATTGCCGTTTACAACCCTCCATTGCGACGAGTTTTGTGATGATTGGCCGTCGTTAATCGATTTTGCGGTACCATAATTGTAAGCTAAGCTTGCATACAGTCCAAAGTCGAACGTTTTATCAAGTTGAGCCATAACATTAAAGCTTTGGCCTTTGCTTGTGTTCGATCCTAGAAATATACCGCTAGAGTAGCTACCAATAGCGCCACTGTTTGTTGCAACGTCTTTTGTGGCATTAGTCCATATTTCGCGTGTGTCGCCTGTTCCTGTTAGCTTTGCTCCTGTACGTTGAACTAATAGGTTCTGATAAGTTACATTGTTCACATTTTTTGTATAAGTAACATCCACTGTAGCATTAAACCCATTGCCCATTTTTTTGTCGGCAGCTAGATTCATACGAAGCACTTGTGGCATTTTGAAGTCTTCGGCAAACAAGTCAATTTGTCCCGATGGTCTACCAACTAAAGTAGGTTGTTTGTCCCATGCTGGATTAAATTTCAATCTTTCATCGCCAGCAGTTTTAACATCCAAGCCACCAACAGTTATTCCATTGTTGTTGTACTGACCGCCTGGCCAAACATAAGGAATACGGCTGGTGAAGAGTCCTACACCTCCGCGAAGCTGTAAGCTTTTGTCGCCGTTAACATCCCAGTTAAAACCAACTCTAGGCGAGAATAAAGGCGATGTTTGAGGCATCTTACCTGTTTCAGCACCCAACATGTCTACTGTATATTTTGATCCGAGGTAAGGTATCACCTTGGTGTTGAAATCGGTATTTGTTTCAGGTTCGGTAAGGTACATTGGAACGTCGACTCTAACACCATAAGTAAGGTTGAATTTGCTCGAAACCTGAAATTCGTCCTGAGCATAGAACCCAAGTTGCAACACTTTGAAAGCAGCAGCAGCTTTAGTGTCGTCGCCAGTAATGTTGTCGAGGTTAGAGAAACTTCTATCATAACGGGTTGCCGGAGTTCCTGTTAGGAAATCAGAGATAGAAGCAAAAGTGTAAGCGCCATAGTTTTGGCGGATGAATACATTAAATAAATCGTAGTATTCATGGTGCATACCCACGGTGATGTTGTGTTTGTCGGCATAAATGCTGAAATCGTCAGTAAAGCTAATCTCTTTCTGAATCAATCGGTTTGCTGTTGAGTATTGTTCGCTTCCGAGGTACACTTTCTCTTTTGTGAAAGTGAGGTATGGGAATTTTTCACCCATAGGTTCGCGGTTGTCGTCAACATAGGTGTATCCTACAAGTAATTTATTCGCGAATTTGTTGGCGAAAATGCTCTTTAATTCGGCTGTGGTAGCGTTTGTTACAGAGCTAAAGTCGATGCCCGAGTTCGAGAAAGATTGCCGTTTTGCTCGATGTGCTTGGTGTTACGCTTCTACCTTGTGAATATTGGTGGCGGATAGAGAACTTGTGATTTTGGTTGATGTTCCAGTCGATTTTTGCAAAAACTTTTGAAGCATCAAGTGTGGTGGTCGAATTGCCGTAAGTGCCTGCATCGTAGCCATAATCGTTGCTCAATTTTGAAATGAGGGATTCCAACTCCGCAGGAGTAGCAGCACCTGTGTATGTCGATAATTCAAATGGTTTAGGTGTGGCATCTTTCTGTATTTCAGCATTAACAAAGAAGAACAATTTGTTTTTGATGATTGGTCCAGCTACCGAAATGCCAGTTGTATTCGATGTGAAGTCACTTAACTTGGTTCTAGTTGCATCTTTAACGTCTGTTGGGGTTTTTCCCGCCAAATCCTGATTACGGTAGTAATCGTAAACTGTTCCTGTAAATTTATTTGTACCACTCTTTGTTACCGCATTAATACCAGCACCAGCAAAACCACTTTGCGTTACATCGTAAGGCGAAAGTGAAATGGTAATTTGGTCGATAATGTCCATACTCATTGGGTTAACGCCAATTTGTCCACCATTGGTACCATTGCTTGCTAAGCCAAAAACATCGTTCTGAACTGCACCATCAATCGTAAACGAATTGTATTTACTACTTTGACCAGCAATTTCTAAACCGCCCGAGCTGTTGATCTTTGCTTGAGGAGTTAAACGAGCTACGTCGCTTATTCCACGGCTCAGCGAAGGCATTGCAGCAATAAGTTCATTCGAAACTGTAGTTTTTGATCCAGTAGTGTTGCCGTCAAAAACCCCTGATCCCCCAGTAACTATGATTTCATCTAATTCAGATGCAGACTCTTTTAGCTCAACATTTAACTGAAAGGTTTGGCCCAGAGTTAAATAAAGCTCTTTCTTTTCAAAATTGGAATAACCAACAAACGAAACCGTTACGGAATATGGTCCGCCTGGGTTTAAGTTCGCAAGATTGTAAATTCCCGCATTATTGGTTGTCGTGCCGTATTTTGCACCGGTAGGCTGATGTACTATCACTACCGTCGCTCCAGGGAGGCTTTCTTTTGCAGCAATAACCTGACCTTTAATGGCCGCTGTTGTTAATTGTGCAAACACGCTTTGACCCGAAAAAGCCAGAATGGCTATAATACAGGCTAAAAAGTAAAGTGTTTTCTTCATTTGATAAAAATTTAGGTAATTCAATTTGATAATAATATAGTATTTGGAATTAGTGTTTTACAGGTGTTTTCGCATTTAAAATTACACTTTATTTGATTATGCAAAAGAATGAATTTCGATGAATATAAAGATTAAGAAACCTTTAAAATTGTAACAATTTTTAACATTCAAAGGTTTTAAGCTTAACCCAGCTGTATACACTTGAGTTTTAATATTCAAATTAAATTTGTTATTGTTTTGGACAAGCATTATCTCTATCTAGTTAATTTACATCAATCTATTTTGAATATAAAATTTACAACTTCCGTAAATAAATCATGCCAGTTTAAGCCGTGGAAAAAAAACCTCACAAAAGATTTGGCAGATAAAAAAAAAGGGTATTTCTTTGCAGCC
>CAZRXT010000171.1:0-5468 GCA_964604035.1 uncultured Prolixibacteraceae bacterium
CCGAAGGGTTTACAATTTCCCATTGAATAGCTTCGGCAAATTTTTCAAGGTTCTTTACACCTCCACCATTCCAGCTGTATGAACCAAACAGCCCCAGAAAATGATCCTTAATTCCTTTGTGTTCAACCTCTCTAACAACCGACTCCACAGAAGGAAACATCTCATTATTGTATGCACAACTTCCAAAAATTGCTCCCTTGTACTTAAATAAATCGCTGATTATATATGAGATGTGAGTTTTTGAGGCATCGTAAATTCTAACATTCTTAATTCCCCTTACCGAGAGCTGGCGGGCAATAGCATCGGCCATTTTTTCGGTATTTCCATACATCGAACCAAAAACAATAACTACACCCTTGTCGGTTGTGTAGCTGCTCCATTTCTGGTACTTCTGTATAATCCAGTCGATATTCGACCGCCAAATTAGTCCATGAGAAGGGGCAATTTGCGATATTTCAATACCTTCGAGCTTGGCCAAAGCACGCTGCGTATGAGGACAATATTTACCTACAATATTGGTGAAATACCTCATTGCCTCCTCTTCGTAAAACGAAAGGTTTATCTCATCGTCGAAAACACCGCCATCGAGAGTTCCAAAACTTCCAAAAGCATCATTCGAGAAAAGAATTTTATTTTCAGTATCATAGGTTACCATACTTTCGGGCCAATGAACCATTGGTATGGTGTAGAAATTCAGTTTATGTTTTCCAAGATCAAGCATACCTCCGTCTTCAACAACCAAGGTATTATCCGAAATACCATAAAAATTTTCCAGCATCGGGAAAGTCTTTTTGTTTCCAACAATTGTAACTTGTGGATATTTATCGCGAACAGCTTTTATAGACCCTGAATGATCGGGTTCAACATGGTTAATCACAAGAAAATCAATAGGCCTATCGGAAAGAATATCGTCGATACGATCGAAAAACTCGTCGGTAAACTTCCGGTCAACGGTATCGATCAAACAAACCTTCTCATCAACAATCAGATATGAGTTGTAAGAAACACCATTGGGCAGAGGCCAAAAGTTTTCAAACAAAGAAGTACGACGATCGTTAACACCCAGGAAATAAATATCTTCAGCTAAATTAACCTTATACATATTGTTCTACAATTTTCTATTAATTGAAAAAACTTTAAAGCAAAATCATTACAGCTCTATGTTCATTTGCGAAATTACACGTTTTAATCAAAATTAGAAGAATAGTAGAATCAGAAGGGAAAAGAACACAAATATTTAACAACTCAATAGTGTACTAATCGTTTCGGCACAAAAGTTTTTATATGACAATTCTGAGCTTATTTTTGTAAAAAAAACACAATGACAATTGAAGGAAAAAGCAAATTGATAATATTCCCTAAACTTGGGAAACTTTCGCTGATTATTTTCGGAACATTACTGATTATTCTCGGAATCAGAGCTTTTGAACTCTATGGATTTATATTTAAGCCCAATGTTGCACAAAACTCAGTAATTTTTATTCCTACCGGCTCAACCATCGACCAAGTTGAAAATTCATTGACAGAACAAAAAGTGTTCAGCAACATGAAAGCATTTAAGTGGGTAGCAAATAAGAAGAAATATAAAGATAGCATTAAACCAGGAAGATATGAATTAAAAAAGGGCTGGACAACCAACGAGGCCCTCAATAAACTCAGAAGTGGGAATCAGGATCCAGTAAAACTGACGTTCAGCAATGTGAGGCTTTTTAGCGAATTAGCAGGTAAAATTTCGCATTATATTGAAGCCGATTCAATTTCGTTGCTCCAAAAATTTACGGATAGCAGTATCCATCAGAAATACAAATTCGACAAGACAACCTTTTCAACAATGTTTATACCAAATACTTACGAATTTTACTGGACTACTTCTGCCGATCAGTTTATAGAAAGAATGCATGCCGAATACAACCATTTTTGGAACGATGAGCGAATTAAAAAAGCTAAGAATTTGGGGTTTTCTACTGTCGAAGTTACCACTCTCGCCTCTATTGTGCAGGAAGAAACAGCCAAAGAAGAAGAAAAGCCGGCCATTGCAGGTTTGTATTTGAACCGTATAAAAATGGGAATGATATTACAGGCAGACCCAACAATTAAGTATGCGTTGCAAGATTTTGGAATACGAAGAATTACAAACGATATGCTGCTAATCGACTCTCCATATAACACTTACAAAAATGCGGGGTTGCCTCCCGGCCCTATCAACTTTCCGGAAACATCGTCTATCGATGCTGTTTTAAACCCTAATCAACACAACTACATCTACATGTGCGCAAAAGACGACTTTTCGGGATTTCACAACTTTGCAACAAATCTGACCGATCATAACAGGAATGCGGCCAAATACCAGAAAGCTCTCAATCAACGGAAAATTTGGAAATAAAAATCCCATACGTCAACTTTTTAATCATAATTGAAAAACTATTGGGGCTCAACACACAAACACCCCAAAAATACAAAATGTTGATATATTGATTATTGTAGATAATAGAGATCATTATAATTGACTCAATGTTAAAATATCATAAAAAAAACATTTCCCGTATTTTAATTTTTTTTACTTTAGAAAAAAAACTAGAGTATGAGGCAACTGAAAATAACAAAACAAGTCACAAACCGCGAAACTCTATCACTAGATAAATATCTTCATGAGATTGGCAAAGTAGATCTTCTTACTCCCGACAAAGAAGTTGAATTAGCCAAAAGAATAAAGAAAGACGACAGAGCAGCCTTCGAACAACTAATCAAATCGAACCTTCGATTTGTAGTTTCGGTGGCTAAACAATATCAGAATCAAGGCCTTAGTCTTCCCGACCTTATCAACGAAGGCAACCTTGGCTTAATAAAAGCAGCTCAACGTTTCGATGAAACTCGTGGCTTCAAATTTATTTCATACGCTGTTTGGTGGATCAGGCAATCAATACTACAAGCGTTGGCCGAACAAGCAAGAATTGTGCGACTACCGTTGAATAAAATTGGTTCAATAAACAAGATAAATAAGACATTCAACCAGTTAGAGCAAGAATTTCAGCGCGAACCAACCACAAAAGAAATATCTGAGATGCTTGAAATGAACCCCGATGTAATTGAAGAAGCAATGAAAGCGTCGGGGCATCATGTTTCAATGGATGCGCCAATCTATGAAGATGAAGCGAATACAATGTACGATGTTCTTTTGAACATGGACACCCCTAGCCCCGATAAAGGCTTATTAAACAATTCATTGCAACAAGAAATTGAACGATCATTGTCGACATTGGGCGAACGCGAAGCCGAAATAATACGCTACTATTTTGGCTTAAACGGCACTAGGCCTCATACGCTCGAAGAAATTGGAGAAGTATTTGGACTTACAAGAGAGCGAGTTCGGCAGATTAAAGAAAAAGCAATTAAGAAACTAAAGAACAACTACCGGAACAAATTACTTAAAACCTATCTAGGTGAATAAAATATTAAGCCCTGCAATACAGGGCTTTTTTATTTTTAACTAAATCAAAAAAACGTATTTTTGTGTAAATAAACAAAACGCTGATATTTAAACACAAAGAAATAAAATGAGTCAACGATACATCGCTCCGTCTATTCTTTCTGCTAACTTTCTCGAACTGGGAAAAGACATTGAAATGATCAACAAAAGTGAAGCTCATTGGATTCATTATGACGTTATGGATGGGGTTTTTGTGCCAAATATTTCATTTGGTCTCCCAATTTTAAAGCAGATAAGTTCGATAGCAAAAAAACCTCTCGATGTTCACTTGATGATTGCCAACCCCGATCCTTATATTTTACCGTTTAAAGAGGCTGGAGCATTCAATATTACTGTTCATTACGAAACTTGCCCGCACCTTAACCGAACTATAAATTTCATCAAAGAACAGGGTTTAATGGCAAGTGTTTGCCTCAACCCACATACTCCGGTTGAATTATTGGAAGAAATATTACCTGAAGTTGACATGGTTCTTCTCATGTCGGTAAACCCCGGATTTGGTGGACAGCCATTTATTGAATCTACTTACTCGAAGATTTCAAGATTACGGGAAATGATTGATAAAAAAAATCTTAGTACATTAATTGAAGTTGATGGTGGCGTAAACTTTGAAACCGGTAAAAAACTTTTTGAAGCCGGAGCAAATGTACTGGTTTCTGGAAGCTTCATCTTCCATTCCTCTAATCCTGAGAAAAAAATAGCCGATTTACTGTCGATATAAAAACTAAAGGAGAACACTTTTTGTTCTTAATTTTCACCTATTAATATTTTCACCGAATCAAAAAATAAAAGAAAAATGAAAATGGATGAAAATGAATATGCTTTTGAAAACATCAAAGATGTGATAAACAGCATTCCCGATAATTTTAACATACTAGAAGAAGTTGTTGACATTGAAATCCAGAAAGAATTCTTTGAATCAACAAAAGATTTCAGAATAGAACCCGACGAGAACATATCTGACTTAATAATCAAATTAAATGGCGGCGAAACCCCATTGAACGAGAGAAAAAATATTCTGCAAAAATTAGCGTCTATCGATTCAGTTGAAGCCTACCGCGCAATAGAGAAATATAACCAAAACCCGCCGGTGGAACTTAAAGACTGGACTGTTCTCTCGCTGCAACAAAGCCGGATGATAATTCAAAGTTCACTATTAAATGAACAACAAGTATTTATTTCGACTGGTTTAGGCGGAAAAAATGACAAACTTAGGTACTATCTCATTTTTCCATACCACCACCCAATTGAGACCTTGCTCGAGTATCAGATCAGGGCATTAAAGAATGAACTCGAGTTCCATATATTGAAAAATGAAGGAATTGTTGAGCAAATTGAGTTCAACAACCGATATGCGACAGCACTAATCCTTTTGCCTCTCAGGGCTCCAATTCCCGAAATAATTAAAGAAGTTATTGAAGAGTGCAATCAGTTTGGTTACTTCCTAAGCAGCGATGCGTTGGTCACAAACATGAAGAAATTCGACAATAAAGAAATTATCCAAATTATTGAAAGGAGTGAATTCCCGGAAGAATAATTGGTTAATCTTCCTTTAGAAATAAGTTCAAATAAATTCAACTGACAGATAAGAACTTATGATTGCAACTAAAATAAAGAAAGATTTTTCGCACTAAAAAAAAGGTTTTATTTGGAAATAAAGGTCCATTCACTTATATTTGCACCGCGTTTAGAGAAATGGACTTGTAGCTTAATTGGATAGAGCATCTGGCTACGGACCAGAAGGTTGGGGGTTCGAGTCCCTCCAAGTTCACAAAAAAAGGTTGTCAATTTTGACAACCTTTTTTTATTGATTCATATTGATCCAGTATACCTCCCAACAAGAATGAATTTAGATATAATAAAGACGGCAATTCTTTTTAATCAAAGAGAATTGCCGTCTTTATTATTTTGAAAAAAATCTATAGGAATCTTTTAATCAAGGACGAAACGGTAAGTTATCAATCCTGTTTGCAGTTCGGGG
>CAZRXT010000172.1:0-5449 GCA_964604035.1 uncultured Prolixibacteraceae bacterium
ATTTTTTTATCACTTCAACAGTTCCATCGACAGAAGCGCCATCAATAACAATGTACTCTATGTTCTGATAAGTTTGATTCAAAACAGAAAGCATGGTGCTTTCAATGTGTTTTAAATCGTTATAAACAATTGTAATTGTGGATATTTTAATGCTTTGGTTCATTTAATAACGATTCGTAAAGTTGAATATGTTTCTTTGCCACAATCTCTTCGCGGTATTCTCTGACCACTTTTTCGCGTGCAGACTTACCTAAAACGTTGTTTTCGTTGTTCTTCAAAACCCACTCGATGCCCCGCGCCAAATCTTCAGCCGACATGTATTCAGCAAGATAACCGTTAACCTTGTGGTCTATCATCTCAGGCACGCCGCCCACACGAAAAGCTACCACTGGTGTCCCACAAGCCATGCTCTCCATCACCGTATTGGGAAGATTGTCCTGCAACGAAGGAAGAATAAAAATATCTGCAGACTGATACAATTCTTTCATCAATTCTGATGATGAAATTAATCCAAAGTCATAAACCTTGTATTTATCCTGACTGAGTGCCAGATGTGAATTCTTTCCAAATACGACCAATTCAATATCCAAATTTAAAAAAGAAAGCGAATCGACAAAATAACGTAACCCTTTACGAGCATCGCTCAAATTAGCTGCCCCAAAAAGGACTAAAGTCTTACCTATCGGAAGTTTTAGCTTTTCTCTAATTATATCTTTCTGACTTTGACTGTAAAAATTAATGTCGATCGAATTGGGTATAGTTAAAATCTTTTTGCCTTTTAAAAGCGAACTTTCACTTGACTTAGAACCAAGCCAATTACTACAAGTAACAATTGTTAAGTTAGCATTTGAATAAATAAGGCTTTTTTTCTTCTGCCCTCTAAAAGAAAGATCATTCCCGTTAGGTCTTTTCAAATAAAAACAATTACCACATTGTTCCTTATATCGCTCACAATCTCCGGTATAATGGCATCCTCCAGTAAAACCCCACATGTCATGCAACGTGAATACAATCGGTTTTTTTGTTGCAATTAAACCTTTTAGCGAGTTCAACGAAAGGAAACCTTGATTAAACCAATGCAAATGAATAATATCTGCATCAACAACAGCCTTATGTGTTGAAATATCGACTCCGGAAACCGCCGGAGAGAAAGCAAACCGAAACGTTTTATTTTTCTCAAATGGAAGAAAATATATCCTTTCAACAAGAAAATGAAACCACCAAAGGATTTTCTTTGCAAACGATTTAGTAAGAATAATTAGTTTTCTATCATCACCAGATGATGGGTCATAAACCATCATACTTACATCAATACCCGATTGGCGCAACGTTTTAAACAACCGCCCGGAAGCAATACCTGCTCCTCCGGAAAAATAGGATTTATTGATTATTAAAACTTTCACCGCATGTAAAGACATTAATTCTTATTTCTTTTCAGCAAAAATGCATGTTCCTAAATATAGGCTTTTCCTCTTCGGTAAGAAAACATTTACTAAAACACCAAACACATTAATTGGCGAAATAAAAATCATCACAAGAAGAAGCCTAAGATATTTATTTCTATTCTGAAAAAAAGAATAAAAGTAATTCGCCCAATTCTGGAAAAGAGTTTCAGTATAATGCGAAATTTCTTCAACATGAATAACCCGAAACCCATTTTCCTCGCACAACCTTACAATACCATCTTTGGTAAATCTGCGAAAGTCATAAGGAAGTTCGTGTTCCATCCACGAGAAAGGAACAGTTAGAAGAATCTTTCCACCTTTCTTAACAACTCTTTTGATCTCAGAAAACGAATTCACTAAATCGACGACATGTTCTAATACTTCAGAACTAAATATTGAATCAAATGAGTCATCAACAAAAGGCAAATGTCGTCCATCATAGTAAACATCAACCTCTTCTTTTGAATGATCATGACCTGGATTCTCTATGTCAACTCCAACATAGCGTGATGAATTAACAAATAAACCCTTATAAGGTTTTAAACCACATCCATAGTCCAGCACCTCTCCTTCCAACAAAGGTGCATATTTAGATATTGACTTGTATAAACCTCTCCTATAAAAGAAAAAAGGATTCAAGAAAACACTTGCCAATGTGGGCTTGAATAGCTGGTTAAGATATTTTTGGTTGAAATTACTCATGTCCCTTTTTACAAAAAATCAATATACTTACTGCAAAACTAATTTATCTCAGATAATACTTCTTACTACTGCTTGATCGATGGTTTACAGTCCAGATTCATTGCCGATTGAAAACTTTGGTTTTAGGAAAAGCTGCCGCCTAATCCATCTCCAAAGTAATTGCACAATATTCTTGCGAGCAAATTTATTATAATAATAGGCATCTGCATCTTTGTCAATCGCTATCAAGTTGTTATGATGAATTGGCAATATTGGTTCTGTTTCTATTCCAATACCCACAGAATCTTTATTGAAATTATGTGTTGCATCATTTCCAAACCCAATATTTGAGATTAAATTGAAATTTGGGTTAATACAAATTCCCCTATTTTTCCAGACATGAAATTGAAATTGATAATCCCAAGCTAAATAATCTCTTTTCTTCATGCATAAAAATTTATCTATCCAAACCTGGCGCTCACACCAATTGTCAAAATAATGATTAATCGCACCTTTAAAATCCAAGAGAGAATATCGATCAAGATAAAAATCATAATTTAACCATGCTCGTCTCCATGTCGCCCAACCCCAAGAATTTGAATGAGCCGAAAAGTAATATGAATAATCGCCTCTTTTTATGCCATCTTGAAAATTATCCCCGGAAATCATCATAACTCTATTATTATCTTTATAATAATTTAGCAACTCATCGCAGAAAACAAAAAAATCGGGATGAGGAACACAGTCATCTTCGAGAATGATTCCTTGCTCAACGTGCTGAAAAAACCATGTTATAGCTGTTGCCGGTCCTTTAGCGCATCCCAAGTTTTCGTCCCGAAAAAGAGTCTTTAATTCGCAATCCCAATCAATCTGGTCAACAAGAGACCTGACTTTCTGACATTTTTCAGCTTCACCAATTTTACTTTCCCTAGGCCCATCAGCTGCAACATACAGATGTTTAGGTTTTTGCATTCTTATTTCGTCAAAAACCCGCTGAGCTGTATCAAACCTGTTGAATACAAGAAAAAGTATTGGTGTTTCGAATTGATTCATAGTGTCATAATTACATTAAAGAACTAGTCTAGACTAAAGATCTGAAGTTTCATAGTTCCACTATTCCCTGCGCAAAAAAATTGTAGTTCGTCTAGTGCATGCATAAAATTCATATCCCTTCGAAAAAAGGAAAGAAGCTATTTCGTCAGGTTCTCCATTCTGTGCCACAAGAAACGATTCGACTAAAATTACTTTCGGACAAAACCTCTGCCAATCATTCGATTTTAAAACAATCAAATCCATACCTTCCACATCAATGCTCATGATATCGATTTCCTTACTTGTATATTTTTCGAGAATAGTAGACAAAGTATAAACCTTGATTGCTTTTTTTCTGATCAGATTATACTTTCCAATACATAAATTTGCAGCCTCTTCAGAAAAAGTGTTAACTGCAGGTTCGTCAAATATGAAGAACGTCAATTCGCCCTCCTCTCCACCAATTCCAACTTCAAGATTTATATCACGCCGCCTTAGCCATTTGAATAATCTCATGCTACCAGGCATCGCATCAATGTTAACGCCGTTCCAGCCTAAACGATAATAATGATAAGTGTTGGAGAATCTCTTTGGATGATGAGCTCCAATATCAACAAAGAAACCATCCTTCTTTTTAAAGAAAAGTTCTTTAATGACCATATCCTCACCCTCTTGTGAATAGGAACGAGGATAACAAAAAGAAAACAACTCACTTATTTTAATCAACTTTCGTTTCAACTTATCCATATAAAAAACCTTTTTATTAAGATTAAACAGGAGGCTATTTCAATTATTTACGTCTTTCTGTCTTGAAAAAAAAGATAAAGCCTTATGCATATATTCCTTAGTGATTTTTTTGTCTACAAGAAGATTCGTGTATAAAAGCAAAAACGCAGAAACAAGAAGCAATATTAGCGTTTTAAAAATATCATTTAAAATGACATTCCGAAATGGATCTATAAATTCTGCACCCAACAAGGCTATGACAAAAAATACAAATCCAAATAAATGATTTTTATCAAAAGTCACAAGTCCATATCTTCTTTTCAAAAATAATATCTTAAGAAATACATATCCCAACGTTGCAAACAAAGTACCAATTGATGCTCCAATTATCCCTAGAGGTGGAATCAGAATTATATTCGCTATTACAGTTATGGCCAACAATATAAAAATAAAATAGGTTGCATATTTATAACCATCAGAAACCTGTAACACAATTTGCCCTGACCCTCCAAACGAATTAACAACGTTTGCTAATCCTATCAATAACACAACATATTTACCAGCCGAGTATTGCTCCGGAATAATCAAAAAAACAATGTCGATATTTATCCAAATCAATAGAAAAATAAAAGAACCTGCCAGAAATTGCACTAAGTTACTTTTAAGGTATATCGACTGCAATTGACTATTGTTGCCTGACCTCCAATTTTCAGAGATTATTGGTGTCAAAATTTTCGTCATTGAGCGAGCAGGAATTTGAATCAAAGATGAAATATAGCTAGCTATGGTATAAATACCAGTAACTGCCAAACCTAAATAATAATTAGTCATGTACTTATCAATATAAGAGACAGACATTACTCCGAATCCTGAAATCAGACTAAACAACGCAACCGAAATGATCTCTTTCTTGTGTTTATTAAAAATGCTGAGATTAATGGATTTCAAACTAGCTTCACCCCTAGAAAGTAAAATAATAAACATCAAAATTCCCGGAAGGCTTAAAGAAAACACATACAAGAAAATAAACGCATCAAAAGATACTAATTCAAAAAAATAAAATATTACAATAATTAAATTCAATATCCGGAACAAAAATTCTTTAAGAAAAACACCTGTAACAGAATCATATAGAATGGTATTGTAATTATCGTAAACCAGAAACAATAATGTAAAGAAAGTTAGTGGGAGAATATAGAAACTGTTGTTTACTAAAAGAGAATTATCTGCTTTAGACGCAACAATGGCATCTTTTAAAAAAAAGTATACAATGGAAAACAATACAAACCCAGCAAATGTGATGATATTCATTAAGGTAAAAAAACCATTGTGCTTTTTTACCGGATTGCGAAAGAGAGGAAAAAAGAAATTAGTTACTCCTTGAACTCCTAATGATGAAAATTGGGAAAACATTACAGAAAATGTAATTAGAATGCTTGTAAGCCCAATTTGTTCTTCTGAAAAAAACCGAGGCATCAAAATTGCAACATTCACTGCACCAATTAAAGCACCTAAATAAGACCAAACTGAACCTTTTATTGTTTGTTTAGCTACAATTCCCAAAA
>CAZRXT010000173.1:0-5444 GCA_964604035.1 uncultured Prolixibacteraceae bacterium
TCTAATATCTAACGTCTAATATCTCACATCTCATAAAAATGAAAGTACTTATTCTATGTACAGGAAATAGTTGCCGCAGCCAAATGGCACACGGCTTCTTACAATCGTTCGACCCGAACATTACCGTTTGTTCTGCCGGAACTGAAGCTTCGGGCAAATTAAACCAGAAAGCAGTTGCCGCCATGAAAGAAGCTGGAATCGACATTAGTCACCACACCTCCGATTCTGTTGATCTATACCTCGATCAGGAGTGGGACTACGTGATTACTGTTTGTGGTGGTGCTAACGAAAGTTGCCCAGCTTTTATCGGGAAAGTAAAACACCGTTTGCACATTGGTTTCGACGATCCAAGTCACGCCGTTGGCACCGACGAGTTCATTTGGAGCGAATTCATCCGCGTAAGGAACGAAATAAAAGAAGGGTTTTACAAATTTTATATTGAAAACATAAGGGTTAACTGATGGTAAAACATCTGAAATTCTTTAACAAATACTGATCGATATGGATTTTTCACTCGATTTTAAATCCTTAAAACCTGTTATTGCAGTTGCTCAGTCGGTGTCGACTAAACTAACGTTTGCCGATTATTTAGGCGCAGTGAAGGTGCGCTGGGGAATTGGTCGCGACAATTACAGGGTTGCTCCCGGCCTTTACAAAATTGGCAATCCCGGCAACGAATCTGAGGTGTTTATTTCAGCCAATTACAAACTTTCATTCGATGCTTTGCGAAAAAATATGGAGGGAATGAATGCCTGGATTCTGGTAATCGACACCAAAGGCGTAAATGTTTGGTGTGCTGCAGGGAAAGGGACTTTCGCCACCGACAACTTAGTAAAAAGCATCAAAGAGAATTCACTTGAATTGGTTGTAAAACATCGGCGCATCATTGTGCCGCAACTTGCAGCCACCGGTGTAGCAGCCCATAAGGTAAAAGAACAATCGGGCTTTGCAGTAACTTTTGGTCCGGTTAGGGCATGCGACATTCGCCCGTTTATCGAAGCTGGTTACAAGGCTACACCCGAAATGCGGAAGATGGTATTTCCAATGCGCGAGCGTGCAAAACTGATTCCAGTCGATTTTATGTACCGAAAATACCAGTTATTGCTGGTGTTGGTGGTCATTTTCTTTTTTTCAGGTCTCGATAAAACTGGGTTTCTTTTTCCAAAAATGGTTGAAACAGGTCTATTCCCAATCACCAATGTTGTTGGAGCTTACGTTGCCGGAATTGTTTTAGCTCCGCTGTTTTTATCGTGGGTTCCGTTCCGTGCTTTTGCGCTTAAGGGCGCTTTCTGGGCCGTGGTAACTACTGTGGTTTTGAACCTGCTTGTTCAGGTTCCGCTCATTGAAGGTGTTGGATTGGGGCTTATTAACCTGAGTATTGCTTCGTTTATGACCATGAATTTTACGGGCTCATCCACCTACACTTCGCTTTCGGGGGTGCAAAAAGAGATGAAAGTGGCCATCCCGTTTCAGATCGCTTTTGCAGCCATTGGATTTATTTTATTCATCATTTCAAAATTGGTATAAACATGAAGACTATGCAATATTTTAAAAATGTTAGCACGTTGAAACTGAATGCCGAATTGTGCAAAGGGTGCAAAATGTGTATCACTGTGTGTCCTCATGCCGTGTTCGAAATGGTGGATAAAAAAGCCCGTATTGTTGATGTAGACGATTGCATGGAATGCGGAGCTTGTGCCCTCAACTGCCAGTATGGTGCCATAACTGTAAAATCGGGCGTTGGCTGTGCCGCTGCAATTATCAATGGAATACTAAATAATACTGAACCTAGTTGCGACTGTTCAAAAGAAAAAACTTCAAATTGCTGTTGACCGAAAAAAAAGAAACCACTAACCCATTAACAAATTAACTGATTAGCACATTGAAAACAACAATTAAAGGAGACCGCTGGCTCAATGCTTTGTTTGGTCTGGAGAGGGAAAACATACGAGTCGACAAACAGGGCGTGATTGCGCAAACGCCACACCCCTCAGTTTTTGGCGACAAACTGAAACACCCTTACATTACCACCGATTTCTCCGAGAGCCAAGTGGAGATGATAACACCGCCATTGCCCTCCATTTCCGAAACATTGGGATTTCTCGAAACCATTCACGATTTAGTCAGCCTCGAACTCAACGATGAATACCTGTGGCCACAAAGCGTGCCACCGGTTTTACCATCCGAAGAGCAAATCCACATTGCCCAGTATCCCAACATGGATAAAAAAGAAGAGGAGTACCGGGAAAATCTGGCACTTAAATATGGGCGCAAAAAACAGGCACTCTCGGGTATTCACTTCAACATTTCGCTCAATGAGAACCTGCTTCACCAACTTCACCAAGAGGCAGAGCCAACTATTCCATTCTCTGAATTTACCGATTTGGTTTACCTGAAAATAACCCGGCAGTTGTTACGCTACCGTTGGCTTTATGTGTTGTTGTTTGGCAGCAGTCCGGTTGTCGACCCAAGTTTCGACCTGAAATGCCGCAACCTGCCCATCTACCTAAGCCCAAAATCGTACGCACTTTCATTCCGCAATAGTTGCTTTGGCTATGGCAACCTCGAAGAGCTTTGCCCCAACTACCAATCAGTAAAGGGCTACAAACAAAGCATTGAATCAATGGTGAAAAGCGGAAAAATTTCGGCACCGAAAGAACTATATGCTTCGGTAAGGCCAAAGTTTCTGAACGGTTCCGAATCGATTTCGTATATCGAAGTGCGGTTTATCGACATCAATCCGATGAGCAAAATTGGGATCACCCCTGAAGTGTTGAAGTTCATCCACTGGCTGGCCATTTATGGGTTGCTTACAGAAGAACAAGATGATTTCAGCGCTAATTTCCAGTCTATTGCAAACCAAAATAATGAAAACGTATCGCATAACGGACTGCTTAAAAATATCTCTGTTATCTCTTCGTCGGGCAAGATTTTGAATGGGTGGAACGAAGCACAGAACATTATCAACTCAATGACCGAGTTGTTCAACAAACTAGAGATAGAAAATAACGACTATCGGAACATGCTCTTCTACATTAAAACGTTAGCCAGTGAGCCAGAAAAACGTGATGTGAACCAAGTTGTGACCGGAGTTGAAGAGAAAGGGTTCATCGGGTTTCACCTAGATAAAGCTCAGCAATACCTCGATGAAAGCCAGAAAACTAGTTTCAGTTTTAAGGGTTTTGAAGATATGGAATTGTCGACCCAATTATTGCTCCGCGAAGCGGTTCGGCGAGGTGTCGCTTTCGAAATACTCGACCGAAAGGAGAATTTTGTACGCCTAAGTCGCGACAAAAACATTCAATACATTCAGCAAGCCACCAAAACTTCGCTCGACAATTATGCCAGTATCCTTGCCATGGAAAATAAAGTGGTGACAAAAAAAATATTGGAGGAAAACGGAATTCGTGTGCCCAAAGGGATGTATTATTCTGATGCACAAACTGCCAATGCCGACTTCTATCTTTTCAAAAACCTTGCTGTGGTAATCAAACCAAAATCGACCAACTTTGGCGAAGGCATTACCATTTTGAAAGAAAACAACAATGCCGCTGTTTTTGAACGGGCGGTAGCCATTGCCTTTGAAGCCGACAACAGCATCTTAATTGAAGAATTCATCGCAGGGAAAGAGTTTCGCGTGTTTGTGATGAACGATGAAGTGGTGGGAATACTGCACCGCGTTCCGGCCAACGTAACCGGCAATGGCAAGCAAATCATCGGCGAACTGGTTGTTGAAAAGAACAAAGATCCGCTTCGAGGCAAAGGGTACCGTACTCCGCTTGAAAAAATACAATTGGGCGAGGCCGAACAGATGTTTCTTAATGCACAAGGAAGGAATTTTGATACCATTCCTGCCGAAAACGAGACTGTATTTCTGCGCGAGAATTCAAACATCAGCACAGGTGGCGACAGTATCGACTTTACCGACGAGATACCTCAATCGTACAAAACAATTGCAGTGAAAGCAGCGCAAGCATTGAATGTGAAAATCACCGGGCTCGATATGATTATACCCGATTACACACAGGAAGCGACGAATGGTAACTATGCCATTATCGAATTAAATTTCAATCCTGCAATTCACATACACTGTTATCCTTACATCGGGAAAAACCGCAGGTTGAATGAGAAGCTGCTCGACTTACTGGGCTTCCCTACCCTTAAAGCAACTGAAATAACAACTAGTGAACAGCGCCCAAATGCCAAATGCTGTAACCCGTTTGATAACTAAATTAGTAACTCAAAAACCATTAATGATGAATACAAGACTTAAATTTCTCGACCGTTACCTCACTCTGTGGATTTTCCTTGCCATGTTTGCTGGGGTTTTCATGGGTTGGTTAAGCCCCAAAGTAGCCGAATTCTGGAACAGCATGTCATCGGGTACAACCAATATTCCCATTGCCATTGGTCTGATTGTGATGATGTACCCGCCATTGGCCAAAGTGAAATACGAAGAGTTGGGCGATGTTTTTAAAAACACAAAAATCCTTGGCCTTTCCTTAGTCCAAAACTGGATAATTGGCCCGTTATTGATGTTTGCATTGGCCATTACGTTCTTCAAAATTTTCCCGGGCGAGAACAACGCCAATCTACCTTACATGTATGGAATTATTATGATTGGACTTGCACGCTGTATTGCAATGGTGATTGTTTGGAACGACCTTGCAAAAGGCGACCGTCAATACGCAGCAGGTTTGGTAGCGTTTAACTCTGTATTTCAGGTGTTGCTCTTTTCGGTTTATGCCTATCTCTTTATTGCCGTGCTTCCTGGATGGTTTGGAGTACCCGTAAACGAAACCGTTTCTCAAATAACAATGGGCGCAATTGCAAAAAGCGTGTTTATCTATTTGGGAATACCAATGATTGCAGGATTCCTGACAAGATTCATCCTCACTCGTGTGAAAAGCAAGGCATGGTACGAAACCAAATTCGCGCCAAAAATAAGTCCGTTAACCCTTATTGCTTTGCTATTCACAATTGTAGTAATGTTCTCGTTAAAGGGCGAATACATTGTGAAAATTCCAATGGATGTTGTGCTGATTGCCATTCCGTTGTTGATCTATTTCGTGGTAATGTTCGTCGCTTCATTCTTTATGAGCAAAAAAGTTGGAGCAACTTACGAGCAAGCAACTACCCTATCGTTTACAGCAGCCAGCAACAATTTTGAACTGGCCATTGCCGTAGCTATTGCCATTTTCGGCATCAATTCCGGCGAAGCATTTGCAGGAGTAATTGGCCCACTGGTCGAAGTTCCGGTAATGATTGGGTTGGTGAACGTGGCGTTCTGGTTCAAGAAGAAGTACTACAAGAGTTAAAATCTTAAAAAACAATTGGCTAAAATGATTTATCTCAAAATTTTCTCAGAACAATAGTGAAACTTATTTCAGAAAGAAACTTCAAGCAATAAATTGAAGAAGATTAACAAGGTTCGGTATAGTTAA
>CAZRXT010000174.1:0-5436 GCA_964604035.1 uncultured Prolixibacteraceae bacterium
TTCTATATTTTAGGTAGGCAAAAATAGCAGAATAAATATTCGATATTCATTTTTTTGCTTTTTTGAATTGAGTTTTTTGTGGCAGTCGATATTCCCTTTATAACTTCCTATACAATTGAATCATAGGAATTGGGAATGGAACAAATTCGCCATCGTAATAACACCCGGTAAACCCAAACTGAAAAGCTTTATTCGCATCCATCTGCCATCTAATTCCTGGTAAGATAAGGGCAAGCGAAGGACTTTTCTCTTTTACTGTCTTACTCACCCAATTAGGCACATATTCTTCTTTACTTTGATCGTAATACCCTTTATCCTCCCATTCGGTACGAGCTACTTCGTTGCCAAAAGGTGAAATAAATGAATCAAAAACCAGACTAAACTTCGAATTTATTTTGGCCATTCCAGCAATGGAAAGAAGCACTCGGCCTTCGCTAAACTTTTCGTCAAAACTAGCGTAAGTAATTGGATTGTAATTCTCTCGAGTATAAAATATTGCACCATATCCGGCTGAAAAATTGATGTTATTCTTCCTGTTGCCAAATGTAAAAGATGCAAATGGCAGAATCAGCCCAAAATCGGGCAATGCCCACGACCCCGTACCTGCTAAAGCGCCCAATGCCATGCTTGTTTTTTCGCCCAGCCTGATACTATACTTGGCATTTGCAATAATGGGGATAGCAGCCCACGAAGTCATAACTCCTACGCCAAAATTATCTGCAATTCCAAACTGAAAATCAGGACCATATACATTCCACTGAATGTAGTTTTCACCTTTTTTAATTGGCAATCCATTGGTTGTTATGAAATACCGGGTGGCAAAAAGTTCTTCGCTCGAAAAATCTTCATAAAGCTTAGGATTAACTTCTTTTATCGATTTAATTTCGTGCTTAGGAATATAAACTTCACCAATTTTCTCTGTTTTTATCAATATCTCTCTGGCATCTCTTGAAAGAATCTCTCCAAGAAATTCAGTGCCGTCATTTTTTGTTACAAGAAATATTTTTGAGCTTTCCGGCAGCGAAACTTCCTGACTTATAGCAGTTTCAAAAAAGAAAAAAGTTAAGAGGAATAATAACATTGATGATTTGACTATCGTTCTCATATTCTTACTTTATTTGTTTTCATTTACAACACAAATGTCAACCTTTTTATTCAATCAGTCTTTAATTATTTCCATGTCATCAATTATTCTGAATGTATAGTTAGTGAATAAAGTAAAAGGAGTATTTTTATTGTTGTATATGTAGTGAGTTGAGATTTATTGAATTATTAATTCTAAATTCTGTTTAATGCGTAAAGTATATCTTATTTATAACCCTTTTAGTGGCAATAAAAAAAGTCTTTCAATCTTGGAAAGAATTAAACCAATTTTTGAAAAGGGTGAGATTGAAATGGAAATTATTGAAACTAAATATGCAGGTCATGCTCGCGATTTGGCTAAAACACTTCCTTTCGCAGGTTATTATGGATTGTGTGTAATTGGCGGCGATGGCACAATGCATGAGGTAGTTAACGGAATGATGAAGCGCGAAGATGGTGCAAAAATACCAATAGGGTTAATTCCTGGCGGAACAGGCAACTCCTTTATGCGCGATCTTGATGCACTTGACCCGGAAGTTGCTGCACGCCGAATTCTTACCGGCCGACTCAGGAATGTCGATATTGCCCAGGTTGATGCTAATGGCGAGATTCTTTATGGCTTCAACATTGTTGGCTGGGGGCTTCCTACTGACATTCTGCAAACTGCAATGAAGCTAAAATGGCTTGGAAATCAGTGCTATAATGTGGCATCAATTATCGAAGTCCTCCGCAATAAACCCCGATTGGCAAGGGTGAAGATTGATTCTCAAAACATTGCCGGCGACTATGGATTTATTCTTGGTTGCAACACAATTTATACAGGAATAGGAATGAAAATGGCACCACTCGCACAAATCAACGATGGGCTTATTGACCTTCTTATTGTGCGAAAGGCCAGTAGGTACAAGATGCTTTATCTTTTTACCAAGATTTTCAAAGGACGGCACATTGGCGATCCTGCCGTTGTTTATCACCAGGCATCGCAATTTTCTGTCGAACCTATTGAAAACCATACTCTAAACATTGATGGAGAGATGATTGGATGCACACCTGTTCATGTAAAAATGATTCCGGGCGCAATTCAGGTTTTAGTCTAACTAAAGTGGTTTAATTCAATCTTATGTCGAAAAAACTAAAACAGTTTAGGGCTAACTATTACAAACGAATCTTTCTTCTACAAGATAATTTTAAGAGAACAGCCCAGAACTTGGTGTCGGCCTTGAATCTGGCATTTTTAGTTGCTACCCTATTCTTTTTTGGACTTGCAATTTATCAGATTGGCTTCGAATTAGAAGATGTTTTATCTTTTCGTTTTTTCCGATTTCATAAAGTGATTTTTTTGATTTTGTTCTTTTCAAAATATATCCCCGAATTCCTAAGCTTGAAAAAGCGAAAACTAATTGGGTGGATTTACGAGGGGGTTCTTTTCTTTGTCTCATTTATTGTTTTGATTCCCATTTTGTTTTCGCTTGGCAATGAAGCTATTGGAACAGTCAAGCTGAGTCGTTTTGTAATCTTGTTCATTGTTTCTCTTTCTCTTATAATCTCTGAAATTTATAAACTTACAAAGCTGATCGACTCGTCGCGGGTTTCGCCCTCGCTCATTTTTGCTTCAAGTTTCTTACTGATTATTTTTGTTGGTTCGGGCTTGTTAATGCTGCCCAAAGCGCATACAGTGCCAATTTCTTACCTCGAAGCGCTGTTTACCTCGGCCAGCGCCGTTTGTGTTACTGGCCTTATTGTGGTCGATACAGCTACAACTTTTACAATGTTGGGCAAAATCATTATTGTTTGTCTTATTCAGGTTGGAGGCCTTGGCATAATGGCGTTTACCGGGTTTTTTAGCTTTGCATTTACAGGTTCAGTTTCGTTTAAAGATAGGCTACTGCTCAAGGATATTGTTTCGGCCGATGCCCTGAACGACATTTTCAGGTTAATTACCAAAATTATTCTGCTCACGTTTATTATTGAGGCAATTGCGGCACTTATTATTTATATAAATATCGACAATACCGTTGGCGATAGACTCTTTTTTGCACTATTTCATTCCGTGTCGGCTTTTTGTAACGCCGGCTTTTCAACCCTTTCGGCTGGTTTGGCCTCGCCCGAGATACATGATAATTATTGGGTAATTTCAACTATTTCGTTGCTGATAATATTAGGCGGAATAGGTTTCCCAGTTTTAATTATGGGTTACACATACCTTAAGCAAGTATTATTGAGGATGTTTTTCTTATCGAAAAGAAATTCGCTCCCGGCAAAAATGATCAGCCGAAATATTGGAAATCAGTTGGCTTTAACCACCACTTTCATCTTAATTATTGTTGGCGCGCTGTTTTATTATCTGTTTGAAAACAACAGTGGAATGCTTGGAGCTAGCCCTGTTCAGAAGTTTGCAGAGTCCTTTTTTGGGAGTGTAAGCGCACGTACCGCTGGGTTTAATATGATTGACATTGCTCGATGGACTTATCCTACCATCTTTATTATGATTTTTTTAATGTGGATTGGCGCTTCGCCAGGGTCGACTGGAGGAGGGATAAAAACAACAACTTTTGCAGTTGCAGTTTTGGCGGCATACAATTTTGTGCGTGGCCGAAACCATGTTAAAATCAACTACAGGGTAATAGGAAATGATTCTATTTCAAGAGTTTTGGTTGTTATAACACTTTCAATTATTGTGGTTTTCATCGGTTTCATGGGGCTTCTTATTGCCGATCCGATGAAAAACCCCGTCTATTTACTTTTTGAATGTGTATCGGCTTTTGCAACTGTGGGGCTAAGCATTGTAAATACCGCTACAATTAGCGGGGTAGGCCAAATAATTATTATCTGCTTAATGTTTATTGGCAGGGTTGGACCTTTAGCGTTGCTTTCAGGGATGTTGGTTTCGCACCAAATTGATTATGGCAAATATCCTGAGCAAAATCTGACTATAAATTAATTGTATAAAAAATTAACGTATGAAATTCATTGTGATAGGATTAGGTTATTTCGGTTCTACATTAGCGGTGAACCTTACTAAGCAAGGGCATGAAGTTATTGGGATTGATAATCGATGGGAAAAGATCGATGAGTATAAAGATACAATCACCCATGTTATGTCGATGGACACAACAAGCGAAAAAGCTGTCAAAACCTTGCCTCTCGACGATACCGATGCTGTAATTGTTGCTATTGGCGAAGAGGTGGCGTCTTCAATACTTACCTTGGCCATTCTCAAGAATCTCAATGTGAAAAGAATTATCGGAAGGATTATTAGTCCTATTCACAAAACAATTATCAATCAAATTGGTATTACCGAAACAATTCATCCCGAAGAAGAAACCGCTTATTCTGTAATTTCAATGTTACAACTTGAACAGACATTAAGAGTGTACGAATTAGATGAGAGTAATGTAATTGCTGAGCTGTTTGTGCCTAAAAAATATGTTGGGCATGCCCTCGATAGCATCAATATTGAGAATAGGTTCGATCTGAAAGTTGTTGCGATTAAAGTTGCGCAAGTTAAAGAGGGGCTATTTTCAACCTTAAAAAAAGAGTACTCTATCGATTTTGATTTCGACAGATTAAAGCCTCTGCACGAGAGAGATATAATTGTTGTAGCAGGGAAGCACTTAAATATTAAAAGGCTTTTTGTGTAGCGATTGGTACAAAAAAAATGATCACCGGGGAGTGATCATTTCATTCTTAAGATATCTTCCAAAAAGGGGAGAGGAGAATTTCTAAATCGACTGCAAGATAATAAACTAATAGCTGTGATTTTGGTTATTGAGTTGATGCCAACCCCTGTTTTCAACCAAATGACCAAAAGTGGTGACGAAAGTACTTTCTGCGTTGATAAACGTTGTGAAATATTTGACGAACGTTTTTTGAAAGTGCCTTCCCTCCGAACAATAATCTTCTCCCTGCTTTAGTTTCAATACATCGAACTCATGCCCCAAGGATAATTCTTCCTTACCGCGCACCACTCGCCATTTTTATCTGATTTTAAATCTATTCTGAAGTTAATAACCTCGCAATCGCCACAATAAGGTTCAATAACCTTAACCTGAAAATTCTGATCGGTGAAATTTTTGAATTCCATTTCCAAGTCATAAAGGCAATTACAATTGCAGAGCGAAGATGTTTCTGATTCTTCGATAATCAACGTATCGTTACGGAATATTGCATCAAAAGATATTTTTCCCGGGCAGCAATTAAACCCCGCATTGATGTGTTTTAGCGTAAGTGTTTTCGATTCGCTGTTGTAAGAGTATTCAATACAACTTAGCGAGTCAGGTTTCTCGTCGAGCATTGCCGATTTGTCGATATTCTTGCACTCCGGGCTATTGGTTAATCCGAATGTAATTGGAA
>CAZRXT010000175.1:0-5420 GCA_964604035.1 uncultured Prolixibacteraceae bacterium
TCCAACTTGGACTGGAGCCAGCTTCTCAACTTGAATTGACAGAGACGCTAGATCAATTACTTCCAAAAGTTGTATCTGGAGACATCTCGACTCAGAATTTTGATATCGAGAATAACATTTTATTCCAAATGACTGAGACTTCGGAACAAATTAGCGAGCAAATGGTAAAGATGCAAAAAATGGCTTATGTACCTACGTTGTCGGGATATTATGCTTATAATCAAAAGTTTTTGACTACAGGTTTCGACATGACTCCAAATCACATCGCAGGGGTTTCGCTTAATATCCCAATATTTTCAAGTGGCGCGCGAAAACATGCTTTGGCTCAGTCGAAAATTGAACTTGAAAAAGCAAGAATCAATAAGTCAATGGTTTCTGACCAGTTGAAAATGCAGGAAGAACAACTGAAATTCGATTTGAAATCGGCCCTCGAAAATTATGAATCTCAGAAAAAGAATGTTACTGTAGCCCGTAGGTCTTTCGATAACATTAACAAAAAGTATGAGCAGGGGATGGTTTCGAGCCTCGATTTAACACAGTCGAACAGTAACTATTTGCAGGCCGAAACAAACTATGTTCAAGCATCGTTAAGTTTAATGCAAGCGCAAATAAAGCTTGAAAAATTATATAGCCAATTGTAAAACACGTAATTAATTAAAGAAAAGAAATATGAAAAGATTATTCAGTATAATAGTTTTATGCAGCATTGCAGTTGTTTTTGCAAGCTGCGGTTCAAAAAAGGAGAACGCGGTGGTTACTGCCGAACGGACCGAGAAGGTTAAGGTCGAAACGCTTCAAAAAAGCAAAATTGCCCGTAAAATTGAGCTTTCTACAACTTTGGAAGGTTACGAAACAATGAATATTTCGCCATCGCTTACAGGTAAGATCGAACATATATTTGTTGAAGTAGGATCGCGCGTTAAAGCTGGCGATATGCTTGTGCGTATGGATCAAAATCAGCTTAATACAACCAAACTTGCTTTTGCAAACCTTGGTGTTGAGCTTAATCGTATTAAGACACTTCGCGAATCGAATACTGTGTCGCAACAATCGCTCGATCAGCTTCAGTTAAGCTACGATCAGACAAAGCAAGGCCTCGATTTTCTTGAGAAAAACACATTTGTGAAGGCTACCATGTCGGGTGTTATCTCGGCTAAAAATTTCCAGGATGGCGAACTTTACAGTGGCGCACCAATCCTTGTGCTTTCTCAAATCAATACACTTAAAGCATTGGTTAATATACCTGAATCTTACTTCCCAGAGGTGAAAAAAGGAATGACTTTAAATCTTCGTTCTGATATTTACCCCGATCAGGTTTTCCCAGCTACCATTGAAATTGTTTATCCAACAATCGATGCCCGTACACACACTTTCCAGGCAAAACTGAAAATTGCTAACGGACAAGATTTGTTGCGTCCGGGTATGTTCGTCCGTACTTCGCTCGAATTTGGAGAGGTTGAGGCAATTGTAGTTCCTTATCAAGCTGTTCTTAAACTTGTTGGATCGAACGAACGATACATATTCCTTAACAACAATGGTTTGGCTAAACGTGTTAGCGTAAATCTTGGGCAGCGTTTCGACGATAAAGTTGAGATCCTATCCAGCGAAATCAAAGAGGGCGATCAGCTTGTATCTGTTGGTCAGGCCAAATTGATTGATGGTGTGAAATTAAGCATTGTAGAATAAAGTTGTAAACTGTTGATTTTGAAAATGGTTGAAAGACAGTACTTTTTGCGTATTTCAGCATTTAAATGAATCAATGATTAGACATTAAAAATGAGTATTTATAAATCAGCGATAAGTAAACCAGTAACCACAATATTGATATTTGTGGCCATGCTGGTGATAGGTATATTCTCTTTTCAGAAGCTACCTATCGATCAGTTTCCAGAAATGGAAGCACCCTATATTACGGTAATGACCACCTGTCAGGGTGCAAGTGCCAGTGAGATAGAAACAAATGTGACAAAACTGCTCGAAAACAGTTTGAACTCTGTCGACGGGTTGAAAGAGATGACCTCAACTTCGAAAGACAATATGTCGATGGTAATGTTGGAACTCGAATGGGGTACAAACATCGATGAGGTAATTAACGACGTGCGTTCGTATGTCGATATGGTAAAAGACTACCTGCCAAGCGGATGTTCAAATCCGTTTATCATGAAGTTCAGTACCAGTATGATGCCTGTTATTCAATTTGCAGTTACTGCTAACGAAAGTTATGCCGGCCTCGATAAAATCCTGAACGATGAGGTGGTACCTCAGCTTAACAGGGTCGATGGTATTGGTAACATCTCACTTTCGGGTTCTCCCGACAGATATGTTTATATCGATCTGAACCAGGAAAAGTTAGACGCATATAATATTGCGCTCGAAACTGTAGGCGGCGCTATTAGTGCCAACAACCTTAACATGTCGGCAGGTACTGTAAAAATGGACAAGGAGCAGTATCAGCTCCAGTTGCGAAGCGAGTATGCCGAAAGTTCTGAAATAAACAATATTGTGGTAACTACTACTGCCGATGGAAAACAGATTTTTGTCCGCGATATTGCTACCGTCCGCGATACCATAAAAGATCTTTCTCTTGATGAAAAAGTAAATGGCCGCAATGGTGTTCGCCTTATGATTACAAAACAGTCGGGTGCTAACACTGTCGAAATTTGTAAAGATGTGAGAGACGAGATGGAAAAAATCAAATCCATACTTCCTTCCGATATACAGGTCGATGTTATTTACGATTCATCAGAAAACATTCAAGACTCGATCAACAGCTTGGAAGAGTCTATTTTATACGCTTTGCTGTTTGTTGTGCTGGTTGTGCTTTTCTTCCTCGGAAGATGGCGTGCAACGTTAATTATCAGCTTAACAATACCAATTGCGCTGGTTGCTTCGTTTGTTTACCTCGCTTTTGTTGATAGCTCGCTGAACATTATTTCTCTTTGTTCGTTAACGGTGGCCATCGGGTTGGTGGTCGACGATGCAATTGTGGTACTCGAAAATATTACCAAACACATTGAGCGGGGCGCCAGTCCAAAAGAGGCTGCTATTGCTGCAACCAACGAGGTTTGGGTTTCGGTTATTGCTACTACCCTTGTAATTGTTGCGGTATTCTTACCATTGACAATGCTTGGTGGTATGGCCGGTATCATGTTTAAAGAGTTGGGATGGATTATCACCATTGTTATTACTGTGTCGGCTGTTGTTGCAATTTCGCTTACTCCAATGTTAGGGTCGAAAATGTTGACTTCGAAAAAAGTGAAAATTGACGAACGTGGTCACCTTGTTGAAGAAAATCAGAAAGAAAGCTGGTACGATAAAACAATTGGCCGCTCGCTCGATAAACTAAACAACTGGTATGCTAATGTTTTGCGTGTTTGTTTAAAGCATAAAGCGCTTACATTGATTGTGGCTGCCCTAATCTTTTTGGGCTCGTTGATCCCTATCGGATTGGGTTTGATCGGAACCGACTTCATGCAAGAGAGCGATGCTGGTCGTTTAACTGTTACTGCCGAGTTGCAACGCGGAACCCGTATTGAAGAAACACTTAAAACTGCCCGTCGCCTCGAAGCCCGTTTCACTGAACTTGTACCTGAAATTGAGATGATTTCTACTTCGGCCGGTTCTAACGACGAGTCGGGGTTTGCAGCTCTCTTTTCATCAACTACCAACAATAAGATTTCGATGACTGTTGTTTGTAACGATAAAAATGAACGGACACGTAGTGTTACCGATATTGCAGAAGTGTTGCGTAAAGAGATGCTTGAATATCCCGAAATTACTGATGGTAAAGCTGATATTGCGAGCGACTTTATGGGAGGTGGAGCTTCAACTGTCGATATTGAAATTTACGGATACGACTTTGACGAGACAAACGTTTTTGCCGAAAAGGTAGAACAAGCAATTAAGGCGAATGTAAAAGATGCGCGTAATATTACAATAAGCCGCGAAGAAGACCGTGCCGAGTTGAAAGTTGTTGTTGATAAAGAAAAATTAGCTCTTCATGGACTTTCGGCAGCCGCGGTTTCGAGCAGTGTACGTAACCGTGTAAACGGTATGTTGGTTGGTTTCCTTAAGGAAGATGGCGATGAATTTGATATTGTTGTAAGAATGGAAGAGGCTAACCGAAATTCAATTACTAAAATCGAAGACCTTACAATTCCAACACCTACAGGTGGCAAAGTTAAATTATGCGAAGTGGCTAAAATTGAGGAATACTGGACACCTCAGGCTATTGAACACAAAAGTCGCCAGCGTATTGTTACCGTTGCCGTTACTCCGTTCGAAACTTCTTTGGGCGAATTGGCCGAAGAGGTTCAGAAAGCACTTAAAACTGTTGAAACTCCACAAGGTATTACAACCCGTATTGGTGGTCAATATCAGGAACAACAAGAAACATTCGCCGATATGGGGCTTTTGATGGCGCTCATCATTTTGTTGGTGTATATTGTGATGGCTTCTCAGTTCGAATCGTTTAAGAAACCATTAATTATAATGATGGCGGTACCTTTTGCTTTGTCGGGCGTAATTCTGGCATTGCTTATTACCGGAACAACTCTCGATATGATTGGTGCTTTGGGTATGGTTATGTTGGTTGGTATTGTGGTGAAGAACGGTATTGTACTTGTCGATTACACTAACCTGATGCGCGACCGTGGCCACGAGCTTCACGAAGCGATTGCTCTCTCGGGTGCATCTCGTTTACGCCCTGTATTAATGACCGCTTTAACCGCAATTCTTGGTATGTTGCCTATGGCTCTTAGTACCGGTTCTGGTTCCGAAATGTGGAAACCAATGGGTATTGTAATTATTGGTGGTTTAACTTTCTCTACAATTGTAACCTTGATTGTGGTTCCGGTATTGTATGGCGTAATGTCTCGTCATGGCGAACGCGATAAGGAAGAGAGAGAACGCAAGCAGTTTGTGTTTTTGCAAATTGCCGACGATAACAACGACGAAAAAAATAAATAAGCTACGTATGAAATCAGTATTTATAGTCTTTAACCAAGCAAACACCGAGCGTGTTGAATTTATGCTCGATAAATTGGAGATACGAGGGTTTACTTTCTTCGAACAAGTGCAGGGACGCGGTAGCGTTAATGGTGAGCCTCACCGTGGCACCCACACATGGCCCGAAATGAATTCGGCTATGATTGTAATGTGCGAAGATGATCGTGTTGACGAACTGCTACATAGTGTACACAAACTCGATATCAGAAATAAAGAGTATGGCGTGCATGCGTATGTTTGGAACATTGAACGTTCTGTTTAATTGCAATATAAGAGCAAGTTAAAACTTAAAATAAAGAGGGGCTTTTAGTCCCTCTTTTTATTTTCATTAAAAAAGGAGTAGAACAATTGATCTGATAGACTAAAAGTTGTGTCCTGAAATAAATACAACCATTCCCGAAAGACGGGTGCTG
>CAZRXT010000176.1:0-5416 GCA_964604035.1 uncultured Prolixibacteraceae bacterium
TCAACAGCAATTTCAAGTTCGTGACCATCGGGAAAAATTATTTCGATATTGAGACCGGGCTTTTCTTCCGCACAACGTTGCACAACAACAAGCCTGTAACTATTGGTTACCGGGTCAGGTACGAACAAACAGCCACTTCGTTGAAAACCCAATTGTTTACAAATCAACTTTGCATTCAATATCCACTATCGAAACATCAAAAATGAAACGAATAACAATCATATTAATTTCACTGGCAATATTCAGCAGTTGCCTGAAAGACGAAGATATGAAACTGAAAACGGTTGAATATCTTCCTGTAGAACAGAACGATGGATGGATACTCAATCCTGTCGCTTCCGAAAACTTCAACATGGACGTTTTCAATGAAGTGATGAATGCGGTTTATTCCAACGACGATTTTCTGCTGATCCGCAGCTTAGTGATTGTGAAAGATGGAAAACTGATGGCTGAATCATACCCACGAACCCTCGCCGATAGAAATGAGCCTCATCAGCTTTGGTCGACCACCAAAAGTTTTATCTCGATGCTTACCGGGATGGCTATCGACAAGGGATATATCAACAGTGTGAGCGATTCGGTTTTCACCTACATTCCTGAATATATACAGTATGCCTATCCCGAATTGAAACCGCTTACCATTGAAGAGTGCCTTACCATGCGTTCGGGAATTGATTATAGCAATGACGACTGGGAAGAAGAAGAATTGCTAGCTTGTGTCCCCGATGAGCTGACCCGCTATATTGTTGAACGTCCTATGAAAGCAAAACCAGGAGCAGAGGCTGTCTACAAAAATTCCGATCCTCAGCTTCTTGTAAAAGTAGTTGCCAATGCTACCAAAACCGACTTTGTTGAATTTGCCGAACAAAACCTTTTCACTCCGCTAGGCATCACGAACTATTTTTGGAGCCGAAACAAAGACAATACCCCTTATGGAGGTTTTGGACTTTGGCTTACTCCGCGCGACTTGGCAAAGGTTGGACTTATGCTACTGAACAACGGACAATACAACAACCGCCAAATCATTTCCGACAACTTTATTAAAGCAGCAACTACAACCAAAACAGTTCTCTATGAGAAAGATTACGGCTATCTTTTCTGGATCGATCACTCGGAAAGATATTTCTGGACTTGGGGTGCTGGCGGCCAGTATATTTTTGTTGTACCCGAAAAGTCGCTGGTGGTTGTAATTACTTCGGAACAATTTGCCGACGAACAAAATACAACCTTTGAGCAGGCAAGTTATCTGGTAGAGAAAATTATGGAGGGGGTTTTAAATTGAAACCAATTGCTTTTTATAATTCTTAAGTAACATTTGAACTAACATCTTTTGCCCTTTCGTAACCTAATGGCCTGTTTTTTTGTGCAAAACGAAAAAAAATTTGTAATAAAGAATGAGAAAAGCGATTTCGGTATGAAAAAAAACATTGATATTTGGATTACCTCTAGAAAATTGATTCAATAAATTCAGAATATGGCTCTTGATATCAGAACACTAACATTTGCAATAGGCATTACTTTTATTATTCAAGCTATTGCTTTATATCTGTTATCGATAGTGATTACAAAATATAAAGGGGTAAACACATGGGCATTAGGAAGTTTAATGTTGGCAGTTGGTTTTATCTGGATGGCTTTCCGAAATTATGAGACTATCGAAAAGATCTCTATTTTTTTGGGAAATATATTTCATATTCTGGGTTTTATCATATTTATTATTGGAACAAAACAATTCCTCGACATAAAAAGGAAGGCAATTCGAACATACCCTTACCTGGTTGTATTTGTAGTGGTAATGTATTATTTAACTTTTGTCGAAAATAATATAAATCTACGGTCGGTTTTCTATTCCTTATCAGTTGCTCCATTGCTTTTTCACAACAGTTTTTTAATGCTTAAACATGGAAAGAAGGACATTCGGAAAACATTAGCTTTGGTTGCTTCAATTTTCATCACGTTTGGAATATTGCTCCTTTTTAGGTCAGTCTATCTAATTTTTATCACCCCTATCGAAAGTTTCTATTCAACAGATATAATACAATCGCTAACGTTTTTGTCAACCATTTCAATGGGGTTACTCTGGACTTTTGGGTTGATTCTTGTTGTTAATCAGCGACTGAGTAGCGAGCTAGTAGAGACAAGAAACCATTTTGAGCTTATTTTTGAAACTATCCCCGACGCAGTTACAATCAGCGAAATCGAAAGTGGTCTTTTCTTAAATACAAACAAGGGATTTAGCCAAATATCGGGACTTTCGAAAGAAGAAATTAAAGGCAAAACAGTTTACGATGTTAACCTTTGGAAAGACCCGAAAGAACGAAAACGAACTATTAAGAATATTAAAGATAACGGTGCCAGCATAATGAACCATGAATTTGTGTTCCGACGAAAAGATGGATCTGAATTTACAGCATTGGTTTCGGCAACGCCAATCAACGTGAACGAAAAAGAGAGTATTTTGTTTGTTATTCACGACATTACAGAAATCAAGCAAAAAGAGTATGAAATTGCCAACAAGAACCACCAGCTTGAATTAGCCAATACCGAAAAGGACAAGTTCTTCTCAATTATTGCCCACGATTTGCGTGGCCCTTTTTCTTCGATCATTGGGTTGTCGGAGCTTTTGGCCGACAGTACCTCTGAGTTTTCTAAAGAACAGGTGAATGAGCTGTCGCTTTCGTTACACCGAACGGCAAACTCAACATATCATTTGCTCGAAAACCTACTCGAGTGGTCGAGCATTCAACGAGGGGTTAAGGCTTATTTTCCACAACCAGTAACCATCGAGAAAGTTATAAGCCAAACCATCGACGGGCTCAAAAACGCAGCCAGCAACAAGCAAATTGAACTTACGGTAGACTATGAGCCTGAAATAACCATTACTGCCGATTCGCAAATGCTGCAAACAATTATCAGGAATCTGGTTTTGAATGCCATAAAATTCACACATACAGGCGGTTCTGTCAGTCTTTCGGTTAAACAAGATCCCGATGGAAAAACAGTTTTCGAGGTGGTTGATTCGGGTATTGGTATGAGTCCTGAAATATGTTCTAACCTATTTTCTTTCGACACAAAAAACAACCGTATTGGTACTAACAGGGAACCTAGTTCGGGCTTAGGGCTCTATTTGTGTAAAGAATTTGTCGAAAATCACGGTGGCCAGTTGTTCGTGAAAAGTGAAGAAGGAAAAGGAAGTGTATTCTGGTTCAAAATTTAAAAGCCAATTCTTTTCGATCAAAACTCATTTATAAACCAGAATTGTCCACTTACTTATTAGTTGTCTGCATTTATACTATTAGCACAAACTTGAGTTTCATTGTTTATAGTTTTGTTGCCAAGGAATACAATTCCCGGTGAGCAGTGTTTATTTATGCTGTTTTCTCCTTTAAATTAAATCATTGGCAAACAGTAACAACTGTTGTTCGATTTATGCATTCAGTTAGGGATAAAATGCCATAGGGCAGAAAAAAGGTATTTATAATTTTGAAAATGCGGAAATCTTCAATCCCGGCACAGTATCGTAAGGTTTTTGCCGGGATTTTTTTCATTTATCGGTTGAATTACTTATTTATGTATAAAATAAGGTGATGTCTACGTTGCAAAATATAAAATTATTATTGAGTTGTGCCTTTCTAGCCATCTCATTATCGGTGTATTCTATTTCCGATAACAGCAGAAACGACACCCTTATTTTCCCCAGTAAAGCCATTGGCTCAGATCTTACGCTCCCCGAAATTGAAGAAACTATTCATAAACTCAATTCTGACCGAAAAGTCAAGGCTAAAGACCTAGATGAAGAAAGGCTAACCTGGCTCATTCATCAATCGGAAAGACTCAACTATTCAAAAGGAATAGCTGTTACGAAAGATCTGCTGGGCGTAATCATGCGCGACCATTCAGAATTTGCCAAAGCAATCGAGTTACACCAATCGGCATTGGCCAAAGCTGGGAATGATACAGTAATCCTTCTGAACATACTTAATAATCTGGGGGTTGTGTACCGCCGTTTAGATAAGCCGCGCATAGCTCTTGATTACCACATGCAGGCTTTAAAAATAGCCGAGAATTACAAAGATATGCCCGATGTTGCATTTCGAAGTTTATGTATTGCGCTTAACAGCATTGGGAATATAAACCTTACCCTAAACCAACCACAAAAAGCACTTGAAGTGTTCAATCAATCGCTCTTGTACGAGCAACAGCGGAACAACGACCTTGGTATTGCAATAAATTACGAAAACATAGGGCTGGCTTATCAGTTACTTGGTAAGCCCGATGTTGCACTGTCTTATTTCCAGAAATCGCTGCAACACAATAAGAAAATAAATTCAGTAATTGGCCAATCGATATGCTATAACAGTATTGGCGACATATTTCTGCTGAAAGATAAACCTTACGAGGCACTCTCGAGCTACAAAACGGCACTCTCGCTTTCGAGCAAGACAAACGACGAATACCACATTTCGCAGGCACATGCAAACTTAGGGCGGACTTATTTGAAGATTGGAAACCTAAAAGAAGCTTTGCCCCAAATTGTCATTTTTAACGAAATTGCTAAAAAAACCGAATCAGGAACCCTGCTGGCCGAATCGTACAAACTACTTTCAACTTACTACGAAAAGCTAGGTGACTACGAAAAAGCATACTCAAACTTCAGAACATCGGTGCAATTCAACGATAGTATCATTAACGATCGAAATGCCAGATACCTGACAGACATGCAGGTTATTTACGAAGCAGAAAAGAAACAGCAACAGATTGAAATTCTTACCAAAGAGAATAAAATTAAAAGCCAACGTGCAGTTAGTTACCTGCTAATTGCATTACTGATTATCCTGTTCGGTATTGCGATCTTTTTTAACCAAAAAAAGAAAACTAACAAAGAGAAGATTGATCTGGAGATGAAACTATTCCGTTCGATGATGAACCCACATTTCATTTTCAATGCCTTAGGGTCAATACAAAGCTTCCTTTATAAAAATGAGTCGCAGAAAGCGGCATCTTACCTGGGTTCTTTTTCAAAACTAACCCGTTCAATCCTAAAAAATTCAACAAAAGAACTAATCCCTTTGGAGGAAGAGATTTCGACACTCAGGAATTATATGGAGATAGAACAGATGCGCCAACGTGAAAGCTTTTCGTACGAAATAATTACCGATGATGATCTTGAACAAGACTTTATTTTTGTACCTCCAATGATGCTCCAACCTTTTGTCGAAAATGCAATCCATCATGGACTAAAAGAAATGCAAAACAAAACAGGCCGAATCGAAATCAGGATTAGCCAGCACGATAAGTATGTGCGGTTTATTATTTCGGACAATGGAATGGGTATAAATGCCCCAAAACCAGAGAATTCATCGACAGAACATAAATCAATGGGCATTGATATTTTCAGAAAAAGAATTAAATTGAT
>CAZRXT010000177.1:0-5407 GCA_964604035.1 uncultured Prolixibacteraceae bacterium
GATGGGCGACTTTCTCTTTTCATGAAGCCTCCTGGGTAACGGCCTGCAGCAGCAAATTTCTCTCTGTAGTCGACCGAAAGAGGCATAAAATCAACATCTTCATTAGCTTCAGTTGCCGAAACAACAGTTGCAAGCAACATTGTTCCCCCCATCTTAACAACAACAGCTCCATCGGCCTGTTTTGCCAATTTCCCTGTTTCGATGCTGATGGTTCTACCGTCGCCTAAGTCGATAATTTTTTCTACAATATTCATCATTATATGTGTCAATAATTTTATGATCCAAATGTATTAAAATGTGGGTTGGATAAAGAAATATAAAAGAGGCAATTTTTAAGATTGCCTCTTTTAAAATTATTTACGTAAGTTCAACTCCTTAATAATTGCACGGTAACGGTTGATGTCGCGATCTTTCAAGTAATCGAGAATGCGACGACGTTTACCTACCAGTGTTGTTAGTGCACGCTGAGTTCCATAATCATGACGATTTTTTTTCAGGTGTTCTGTAAGGTGAGCAATACGAAATGAAAATAATGCTACTTGGCCTTCAGCACTTCCTGTATCGGTTGCGCTTTTACCGTGTTTTGCAAAAAATTCCTTTTTTTGTTCTGAAGATAAATACATAAATTCTTTAATTTTAAAAAGTTAAACCATTCGATTATTACTCCGCAGCATTCGAGTTCGATGTCAACCGAGTAACATTAAAAGTTTGACTTTGCGCCAAATTTTTGCAAAAGTAAACAAATTTCTCGATTGCAAATATAAAATGGCTGATTTTTAAGAAATTCTAGCGCCCAATCGTTTATGAAATGATATGATCCAGTTCTGCTATTCGTTGTTGAATTTCGACCGAAAACAGACCACTTTTGTTGTCGATCATCCGAAAAAGATAAATCGAAACTTTTGCCGATTTTTTTGCTTCTTCTTTTTCCTCGATTTGGTTTAGGGTTATTGTTTTTTGATAGAATAGCTCGGCAATTGAGTTTTCGTTCTCAAAGTTTTTTGAATGGCTTTCGAAGTAGTTTGTTAATTCTTCTTCGGAATAATTTTCGATTTCTTCACTTTTGATATTGAACCATGTTGCTAATGCTTTTTCAATTTCATCGATGGCAAGTTGGTATTCTTTCTTTTCGCGAAACCCAATAATTGCTGCCACTAGTGTGCCTATCTGCCTTAAATATCGGGTTAAAAAATCTTCATATCCCATGTGTTCTTCTTATGATCTGTCAATTACTTTTTTACCTATCTGGCAATTTAGGCAATTTTTATTTTCGCAGTAGTTGTTTTTCAATTGTATAAGTGCTTGTGTGTCGAATGTGTTTTTAGTAGGAATTCCTAGTTCTGTCCAACGCGAAATTATGTTGTTGCTTTCGGGGGGAAGATGTTCAAGAATATCTATTGCCCTTTGTTTCAGATTGTCTTTTTCGTTTCGCTCTCCATAAATGAATAGAAAAGGAGCAACGGTGTTGGTTAGTAGGTTGTTTCGACTCGATTCGCCAAGCCATTTTGGTTTTTCTTCCGAAACTTTGTTGAAGTGATAATGTGTATCCCAATATTCCGAAGCTTTTACTTCGAAGAATTTGATGATCTCTTTTACCTCTTTTGCTTCGGTGAGTTTTGATAGTAATGATTCGGACTGATGCAGAAGTGCCGCAAATTGAGCGATCCTGATTGTGGGAAAATTTGATGGTCGCATACGGAGGAATTTCCAAATGTGGCCTTCCATTCCTTTTAATTGGTATTTTGATGCGAGGTAACTGTATTCTTCTCTTAATTTCAAAAAGTAGTCATCACCAAGTAGTTGCTCGTTAAGCAGCCCCGATTGTCCAAATAGAAGTGCTTCAAGTTGGAACTGATTCGATTTGTGCTTTGCCAGAATGTTTTGGGGAAGTGAGCGTGCGAGCATTTCAAACGGCAATGCGTTGGTTTTAAAACCAAAACTGCGGGCCAAATGCTGATAGAAGGTTTCGTTCCAATTGTTTTTGTTGTCGAGCAAGGTTTTGACTATAAACGAAGTTTTTTGTTCTAACCGCTCAACGAGTAGAGAATCAAAAGCATTGTATAAGTAAATTTTGTCGATTTCTCCGATTGTTTCAAAACAAGCTGGCCAGCTTTTCTGCGATATTAAATGCGAATAGTTGTCGACCACATCGGGTTTAATACTTGGTATGAAAACAGGAATTATTTCTTTTCCGTTTTGAGCAATTTCTTTGTTGTTGTTTTGCACAACGTGAAGAATTACATTGTTGTATGATGGGTTATTATGGTGTCCATGTGTTAGCCAATCTGACGATTGCAGATGTACTTCAACATTGCCAGCCCATAGAGTTTTGCCAATTTTTATCGAGGCATTGAAGAAGTCGGGGCCTGCATCGGTGTTCCGAGTTCCGGGATTGAGTATCTCTATTGGTTCACTGTTTGTTGTAACTAAATCTTCTTTTTCAAAGAGTGCATGTTCCCAAACGTACTGTAAGAATTCTTCTGTCATATTCTGAAATTGAGGGTTCTTATCTTGCTAAAAATACAAAATGTATTCAATTTCTGTTTGTTGAAATAAAAAAAGCTGACACAATGGCCAGCTTTGGATTATTTTCAGAATGAATTTTCTTTATAGTAGTTCGGCTTCGAGTAGCAATTCTTCCATTTCAACCTGAACAATTTCGGCCTGAACACGTGCTTCTTTTGCGAAATCTTCGTCGTTTGAAGCATATATAATTGCCCGCGATGAGTTTACAAGTAACCCACATTGTTCGTTCATGCCGTATTGTGCAACTTCTTGTAAGCTTCCGCCTTGAGCCCCTACACCAGGAACGAGAAGAAAATGTTCAGGAACAATATCGCGAATCTCTTTCAGGTTTTCGGCTTTTGTTGCGCCAACTACATACATGATGTTATTAGTTGTACCCCAGGTTTGCGAAGTTTTCAGCACCGATTCATAGAGTTTGTCGCCTGTTTTTTGATCTTCTAAAAACTGAAAATCGAAGGCACCTTTATTCGATGTAAGAGCAAGAATAATTACCCACTTGTCGAGATATGTCATGAAAGGTTTTACCGAATCTTCGCCCATGTAAGGAGCAACTGTAACCGCATCGAAATCGAAATGATCGAAAAATGCTCGAGCATACAGGTTTGATGTGTTTCCAATATCGCCACGTTTTGCATCTGCAATAATGAACAATTCAGGGTGTTTTTCCCTCATGTACTTCACCGTTTTGTCGAGGCTGATTAACCCCTCGGCACCAAGCGATTCATAGAAAGCCAGGTTTGGTTTGTAAGCAACTGCTAAGTCGTGAGTCGAATCGATTATCTCTTTGTTGAACGCGAAAATCGGGTCAGAAGTGTCGAGCAAATGTTTAGGTATCTTTTGGATATCGGTATCTAAACCAATACAAAGGAAGCTTCTTTTCTTCTGGATTTGTTCGAATAATTGTGCTGAATTCATGTTTTTGAATCTTTATTTTTGGCAAAAGTAATAAAATGGTCGAACCCTCACCGTTCAATTTTCATCAGATTGAATCCGTTAATAATTTTTTATTTTGAGTTATTTAAATGAGTTATATTTATCTGGTAAAACTGTTTTTGATGAATATTCTCAGGCAAACTTTTCTCTTCTTTCTTCTATTTTCTTCTGTCGGAAGTTACGCTCAATCGCGCGATTGGGTTATCGACAGTTTGATTCATCAAATTTCTGTTGAGAGCTATCGTAGGCATTTCGATTCACTTTGTACTTCGAGCAATTGTACCAGAAAAGTTAAAGATGCAGCCGTTCAGAGTGCAGATCATGATGCTTGCCGTGATTATATTTTCCGATCGTTTCAGAATTATTTTGGTGTTGACAATGCCTATCTGCATAAGTTTGATCTGGATAAGGAGAAAGGTTTGGCCAATGTTATTGGATATAAGGAAGGGACTTCGCCCTGGAAGGGAATCATCATTATTAGTGCTCATTACGATTCAAATAATAATTTGGATCACAATATGCTATATTCTTCACCTTCGCCAGGGGCTAATGACAATGGAACAGGCCTTGCTGCAATCCTTGAGATAGCACGCGTGCTTTCGGGCATTGAAACCGAACACTCTGTTTTGTTAGCGGCATGGGATGCTGAAGAGTTTTTCACTGATTTCAAACCAACTGGGTCAAACCGATGGTTAATTGAGAAAGTAACCCGACGTAAACCTACCGAATGGCAAATGATTGGTAAAGGAGGAAAAATCATGATAGAAGATATTCGTTCAACTATCAATTTCGATATGTTTGGTAATCCGCTCGATTCGCTAGAGGGAAAGCCTTTGTTGTGGGTTTGTTCTGGCAATTCTTTGCATAAAAGTTTTTTAGACGACTATGTTGCTGTATTCAACAGGTTTGTTCCTGATATTTCAGCAACGAATTATGGGAAGATGATTGCTTCCGATCATTACACGTTTGCTAGTCGCAATATTCCTTCGGTCGAAAATCTTGAATCGAATTACAATAACGATCCTTTCTATCATACTGCATTCGATAATTTGCAAAATATCAACAATATAGATTTTAACTTTGCCACAAATGTTTCCAGAGGAGGTTTAGCTTTTACCCTTGAAAAGGTAGGACTATGTTTGCCCAGTTTGGTTCCGCTTGAAATAAAAGCTGATGAAGTTTTTTTGTCGAAAAGAGATGGATATTACTGTCTTAAAACTAACTTCGCTGAAAGTACTGTCAAGGTATATGACTATTCAGGGGAGAAGGTAAAAGTTAGTAAGAACGGGGCTGAATATTGTATTTATCCAGAGAGGGAAGGGTATTTCTTTATCTATGTGAGTGATTTTTATAGAAATACAAGTAAAGCGATTTATTTTGAGAAATAAATTAGAAGAAACTTCACATTTACGATTTCAATTTCACATTCATTTTTCTTTAACCCGGCGATTACTAAGATTTGATTTAAAAAAAAATCTTAGTACCTTAACAAAGAGGTTGGAACATCTAATTATATATTAAACGGTAATATGCTAGCAGCAAAATCTAAATTTTTTAAATCCATTTTTGTTATCTGGATGATTGCTGTTTCTTTAAGCGCATTAGGGCAGGGTCATGTAATTTTTGATCACCTTACTACTCTTGATGGATTGTCGGATGGGACTGTTCATTCTATTATTCGCGATAGTAAGGGGTTTATGTGGTTTTGCACCGACGATGGTTTAAACAGATACGATGGATATAACTTTAAAGTTTATAGACCTGGATATGGAGATCGAAGCTTTCGTCAAAGCATTCAGTTGTACGATATTGCAGAAGATAGTTTTGGGAATATTTGGATCGGCACTTCTTCTGGTCTTTATTTCTATGATAAAAACCATGATTGTATTATTAACTTCTCAAACCATACAGGAATAGGAAAAAAGAACCTATGCCTTAATGAACGATC
>CAZRXT010000178.1:0-5394 GCA_964604035.1 uncultured Prolixibacteraceae bacterium
GCAAAGTCGTAAAGGTTTTCTTTAACCACAGGAATTGTGTCGTCGTAGGTGTGAAATCCGTAACATTCGTGAAAAATTACTTTCCCTTCTTTTGCCACAAGTATCTGACACCCGGGAAAATACTTGTCGGTTAGCCCAATATTGACAAGAGAATCAATTCTCGACTTAAGAAGTTTTGAATCCATCCCAACTTCTTCGGGTATGGTGTATTTTAATCGTTTTGGATTCAGTAATTCAAACCCACAGCCAGCTTTTAAACTATCGTTTACACTTACCGGAAGTTTTCCTGTTGTACTTATCGCCCCAAAAATCAGCTGAGACGCATAATCTTGCGAAATAGTTGTTTCTCCATAAGCAACAATCAACGCTTGAGCCTTATTGTATTCATCAAAAAGAGAGATTGAATATGGATTTCCGAAGAAACACAAAACAGTTTTATTCTGATTGCAAATTTGATTTATAGCAGAAATTTGGAGGTCGGTAAGTTTATATTTCTTATTGGGCGAAAGTTTTGCTCCATGGATGCCAGCCAAAACAAGGTTGTAATTTTTTAGCTCACTTAGCACATTCTGCAAATCGGCAGGCGAAGCATCGCTTTTTAGGTTGAAATGAACGACGTTTATGTAGCGTTCTATTCCCTTTTGAAAGTCGGTAATATTCTCTGATCCGACCGAAAACGAAGCAACTTTCAAGGTGTCTAATCGTTGCAATGGCAAAATCGATTTTTCATTTCTTAATACGGTCAATGACTGTTCGGTCAAATTCCTTGCTGTAAGTTCGAATTCGGATTTATGCAGTTCTTCGCTGATCGAATCAATAATTACTGGTTGATAGCTATTTAGCCCAGACCACTGTTTTGCTTTCAATATTTTCCGACATTTCTCATTAATAGCTTTCTCTGAAATTGTTCCATTCCGAACAGCAGACACAACCGCAGCAATAACATTTTCGGGGTGCAATACAAATTCAATCACATCGACGCCTGCTTTCAAGGCTTGAACTGCCGCTGCACCTTCGCTATAGTGTGCCGAAATTCCCTTCATATTCATTCCATCGGAGAAAACAATGCCATTGAAACCAAGCGAATCGCGCAAAATATCGGTCATTATTCTTTTTGACAAAGTTGCCGGAAGTTGTTTAGGATCAACAGCCGACAGATAGATATGTGCGCTCATAATTCCATTCACACCGCTATCGATACAAGTTTTAAAAGGAAGAAAATCAACTGAATCGAGTTTCGGATAAGCCCGATCTATTTTTGGCAACGAAAGATGGGAGTCAATAGAGGTGTCGCCATGCCCCGGAAAATGTTTAAGCGAAACTATAACATTTTCATCTTGCATACCTTTCGCCAAAAGCCAACTTTTTTTAGAAACCTTCTCGGGGTCTTCTCCAAACGAACGGTAGTTGATAATTGGATTTTCGGGATTGGAATTCACATCGCCAACAGGAGCAAAATTTACGTTAATTCCTAACATTTTACATTGCTGACCAATTTCGCGCCCCATTCGATAAAGCAACGAATCGTCTTGAATTGCACCCAACCCAATTAACTGAGGGTAACGAACTGTTGAATCTAAACGGTACGACAATCCGTTTTCACCATCGAGAGCAATAAAAAGCGGAACTTTTGAGGCTGACTGATACTGATTTGCCAATGTCGCTAGCTTAACAGGCGATGATTGCAAGAAGAGAACCCCGCCGACTTTATATTTCTCAATTTGTTCAATAATTTTCGACTTGTCATTGTCGCCTAGTTCAGGTTGTGACGTGATAATAATGAGTTGTCCAATCTTCTCCTCAATCGACATTTTCGACATAAGAGAGTCAATCCATTTGCCCTCTTCCAACAAAAAAAGCGGATCTTTTGCGTTCAGAATATTGCTGAAAATCAACAGAAATAATAGTGTAAGAAAATTTATTTTGTTCGTGAATTTGCACATGTTTTGCATCTTGAATGATTAACTGTAAATTTAGAAAATAAAGAGTCTGGTTCAAATGCAACGGTTCAACTTATACATTATTCTCATAATCCTTTTAATTTCTTCAACTTTTAACTGTTGCAGAGGAAGCAACACAGCAACTAAAGTTGTAACCGGTGCCGAACAACTAAGTGAATATCTTCCAGATATTGAGAACCGTAAAGTTGGGCTAATTGTAAACCAAACTTCAATTGTTGATGGCAGTCATCTGGTCGATCTTCTTTTGTCGAAAGGAATTCAAGTGAAGAAAATTTTTACTCCGGAGCATGGTTTTCGGGGAGATGTTGAAGCCGGCGATTCGGTAAACAATTCAATCGACAAAAAAACCGGAATCCCGATTATTTCACTCTACGGAAAAAATAAAAAGCCAACAAAAGAAAACCTCAGCGGAATTGATGTGATTATTTTTGATATTCAAGATGTTGGATGTCGTTTTTTCACATACATCAGCACAATGCACTATGCAATGGAAGCGTGTGCCGAAAATAATATTCCCCTGATTATCCTCGATAGGCCAAATCCTAATGGCGACTATGTTGATGGCCCGGTTTTGAAGCCAGAACTCAAATCGTTTGTTGGCATGCATCCTATTCCTATTGTTCACGGATGCACAGTTGGGGAACTTGCGCTAATGATTAACGGTGAAGGATGGCTTGACGGCAACCTTCGATGCAACCTGAAAGTTGTGCCGGTTAAAAACTATAAACATTCCGACAGGTACGAACTGCCCGTAAAACCTTCGCCAAATCTTCCAAATCAGGCCTCAATAAGGCTTTATCCGTCGCTTTGTTTGTTCGAAGCGACAACAGTTAGTATTGGTCGTGGCACCGAATTTCCATTTCAGGTTATTGGTTTCCCCAATAAACGCTTTGGCTATTTTACATTTACGCCTCAATCGATAAAAGGAGTAAGCGCCAAACCTCTTCACGAAGGTAAGCAATGTTTTGGCGTAGATTTGCGCGACGAGACAAAGACTCCACAATTCACGCTCTCTTATTTTATCAATTTCTTTAATCAGTTCGAAAATCCCGACTCATTCTGGAGCAGCAAACGTTGGATTGATCTGCTTTCGGGAGATCCAAATTTTTACTCGCAAATAAACGAAAAGAGAAGTGAGAGCGAAATTCGACAATCTTGGCAGTCCGATTTACTGAAGTACAAAACGATGAGGAAGAAATATTTGTTGTATCCTGATTTTGAATAGTATGAACCCATATATTTTTCTTTCGATAATTGTTTTTTACTTCCTATTGCTTTTCCTTCTTTCGTTAATTGTTGGAAGGCATAGCCATAAACAGACTTTTTACAATGGAGATAGAAAATCGCCTTGGTTTGTAGTCGCTTTTGGTATGATTGGGACTACAATATCGGGGGTAACTTTCATCTCGGTTCCTGGCGAAGTGGCCAACAGTTCGTTCTGTTATTTTCAGTTTGTAATGGGCAATATTGTAGGTTATATCCTTATAGCAACGCTGCTTCTGCCCTACTACTACCGAAAAAATGTTCTTTCAATATATACTGTCCTCGAGAAGAAGATGGGAAGAGAAGGATATCTGACAACTTCTGGTTTTTTTATCCTGTCGAAAGTTATTGGCGCATCATTTCGTCTTTTCTTAGCCACAATGGTTATTTACCTTGCTATTTCTGAACCGTTGGGAATATCTTTTGAAGCGACTATATGTTTCTGTTTGGCAGCTATTTGGCTCTACACTTTCCGCAGTGGAATCAAAACTGTGGTTTGGTCAGATACGATGCAGACAATCATTTTAATTGCAGCCGTAATTGCTTCTATTGTAGTTATTTTCAATCAGCTTGAACTTACGCCAACAAGTTTTCTGAAAGAGATTACAAGTAAGCCTGAATCTAAAATTTTCGACTTTGAATGGAACTCGGGGAATAACTTTTTCAAACAATTTGCAGCAGGAATATTTATGACATTGGCATTAAATGGTTTCGATCAAGACATTATGCAGAAAAACCTCACTTGCCGCAATGAGAGTAAGGCCCGAAAAAACATGCTTTGGTTCACATTTTTCTTTGGAATAGTTGTCTTTATGTTCCTTGTGTTAGGCGAACTACTGATTAATTATGCGCATACAAAGGGAATTGCGATTCCTGCTAGAACCGACCAACTTTATCCGCTTCTTGCTTTAAATCATCTGGGTAATTTCATTGCAATAATGTTTATTCTTGGCATTTCGGCTGCAGCATTTTCAAGTGCCGATTCTGCCACAACAGCACTAACAACAACTTTCTGTGTCGATTTTCTGAAAATCCAGAATAAAGCCGAAAAGCATCAGCGGAAGATCAGAAATTTAGTTCATTTAAGTTTTTCGGTACTAATATTCATTGTTATTCTGCTATTTTACAAGCTAAATAATGATAGTGTTGTTGTTTCAATTTTTAAAGCTGCCGGATATACTTACGGACCAATTCTTGGTGTTTTTCTCTTCTTGTTTTTTATCAATAGGAGACCAAAAAAACATGTTATCCTGCCAATTTGCATTGCATCGCCAATACTAACATTCGGCATTACTATTATTTCAAAGCTAATTTTCAGCAACTTTAATTTTGGGTTTGAACTGATCATTATAAATGCTTCTTTCACCGTTCTACTTCTGGTTCTATTTTCAAAAAAGATAAAAAAGAAAGGACATGAAACGAACATGCTGCTGAAATATTCTTAAAGGAAGCATCACAAAAAGATATATGCTATGAATAATCTGATTTTCAAAATTGTAACAATCATCTTTTTTCTTGGATTAAATCCATTTTCGGGAATTTGTCAGGGAAACGTTCCGGCAGAAAAGATCATGTTCTATAATGTTGAAAATCTTTTCGACACAGACGATGATTCTCTAAAAAGCGATGAGGAATTTCTTCCCGAAGGTGTCAGATACTGGAACAACAACCGGCTTTTCAATAAACTAACCCATATTTCGCAGGTGATAATGGCTGCGAGTAAAGGCACTTTTCCCTCAGTTATTGGTTTGTGCGAAGTAGAAAACAGTAAAGTCCTCGACCTATTACTTTTTAAAACTCCGCTTGGAAATTTGGGGTACAAATATGTACACAAAGAATCGCCCGATAAACGTGGTATTGATGTTGCCTTTCTGTATAAAAAAGATCGGTTTGCGCCCCTTTCGTATTTTGCCATTCCACTTGTAGATCTAAACGACAGCACGTTCAAAACCAGAGATATTCTTTACGTAAAAGGAATTTTGAGCAGCGATACAATCCACTTCTTTGTGAACCACTGGCCATCGAAATATGGTGGAACGCTCGAAACAAAATCTTTGCGAGCACTGGCGGCTAAAACGTTGCGAACATATACCGATAGCATTCTTTCGACCAACAATCAAAGCAAAATTATCATCATGGGCGACTTTAACGATTCGCCTATCGACGAGAG
>CAZRXT010000179.1:0-5373 GCA_964604035.1 uncultured Prolixibacteraceae bacterium
ATTGAAGCCAATGCCGATTCTGAATTCGACTCTGCTAATTCAATTCAGAAAATCAATAACTTGGCTGCAAAATACTTGCAATAATTTAATCACAAATAATAAATCTAAGTATGATAATTCGTTCAGCAAAAACAACAGAAGCACACCAAAACCCACATCAAGTGGATGTGCGCAAACTTTACGACCACGACAGCGCGCAAGTTATGCACATGACCCTACAGCCGGGGCAGGCGCTGAAACCGCACATCACGCCGGTCGATGTTTTCTTTTATATTATTGAAGGCGAGGTTGATGTGTTGGTAGGAGAAGAAACTGTAACAGTTGGTGTCGACAATTTGGTTGAGAGCCCGAAAGACATTATACATTGCCTATCGAACAACTCGGCAGCAATTGCGCGTATTTTAGTTGTAAAAGCTCCAAAGCCCATTGCAATAACAAAGGTGCTGTAATAATGTAACCCTACTTACAAGATTGACTTTTTCGGTTTATATGCCGAGAAAGTCAATCTTGCAATAGTGTATTCTGGATATTTCTATTTTGACCCTGCCCATGTTGCTTTGTGCCAAAGAGTTTCAAGTGGTCCCTGCTTGTGGTTTTTCATCCACCACAAACTGAACAGGCCTTGCAGAATAGCCAACACAATTCCAATAAACAAGCAATAGGTTGCTCCGGTATATTTGTACAAACCGAGACCAAAACCGTAGTAAATAAACGAACCAACAATTGATTGTATAATGTAGTTTGAAAGGCTCATACGCCCAAACGATGAAAATTTATTCAATATCTTGTTGAAGAAGTTATTTTGGAACAACAATACAAAGCCCGAAACCAACACCATCATAAATGCCATGTTCGACCACGATTTAATAATGGTTTGCAACGGACGGCGTATTGCTTCGCTGTCGCTGATGATATTCAATTGGCTTAAAATGATTGAAATCAATACAAATGCAACAGTGGCAATAACCAATGCCTTTTTCCAGAACCGTTTGTTGTTGTCCGATAGGGCAAACAGACTTTTGCGCCCGGCAAGCATTCCAAACATGAATAGCGATAGTGTTTGAAACACCCGTCCCTGTTCCCAAGTCCATAACAATACAGCTGTTTTTCCATTGGTGAGGTTCCCAATTAAAGTATCGACAATAGATGGTCCGGTAATATATTCGGCGGCCTTGCCAAAGTATGCCCACGATAGCGGATCGCTCATTGCTTGCGTAGGGTTTTGAAGACCACTAAAGAAGTTGAACCATTCGTATGGCTGTATCATTAAGAAAACTGCAATCCAGAATACTGTTTTATTGCTGAACTTTGCCACAGGGATCAGGAAAAAACCAATCATGGCATAAATCTGTAGAATGTCGCCTTCATAGAAAGCGGAGTTTATTAATCCAAAACCAAGGAGCAAGACCATTCGCCAGGCAAACCTTCCTCTGAAATCTTTTCCTTTTTTCTCTTGATTATCAGATTGGATAAAGAAAGTTAACCCGAATAGCAGAGCGAAAATGGCGTACGATTTTCCACCGAAAAGAAAGAAAAGAGTGTCCCATATTCCTTTGTCGAGTGCAACCATCCATGCGGGCAGATTTGTTGGTAGGAAATAAAAATCGAAGTGTTCGATATTGTGCAACAACATAATAGATACAATGGCAAAGCCCCTCAGTGCATCAACTACGTAAAGTCGGTTTGGTTTTGAATCCATTTAATTAGCAGTTAAATTCTTGTCAATGATAATAAATTTATCGTAATCATAAAATGTGTTGTTCGATCATCTTTTTGATTATATTAGTGAAAGCTAAGTTGTGTTTTATACTTATTGCTGTGCTTCTCGGCACGTATTTATACCTGTTTTTCCCCTGCACTAAAAAACAGGTATTTCCTACGTGTTTTTTTCATTTTTCTTGTCGGATATTTGTTTTCCCGAATAATGTATTGCCATTTCGTAATGTTGTTTGGCGGAGGTTCTATTTAATTTCATAAATTAATAGTTGAGGAGGATTGTGGAGATGAAAAGTTTGAATTTTGAAGTAGTGCCCAAATGCAAGGAGTTTTGTTCTCGATTGAACTTAGGTGGAGAAATTGGAAGTAATATTCTTCTGTTTCTGCTTTTGTCTGATTTAGATGAAGGGCTTGTGCAAGATTTCTTTTCGTGCAAAAACAAAGAAGAGTTAAAAACTTTTCTGTTGAAAATATTGGCGCCCGAGAAGTATTCTGAAGCTGTTTACGATTGGTCCAAAGCTCCAGTAAAGAAAAAGGTTGAATATGAGTTATGGTGTTGGAGCAAAAAAAGCGACCAATTGTCGAATACTCAAATTATTAAAAAGGATAAAGTTTCAATTTGACTTTACCTATACCCAATCCCTCTTGCCGTGAATGCTGTGTTTAAACGTTGTATGGCTTCGCTGCGGGCATTGTCGGCATCGCTGATCGTACTCCAGAAACGTACCGTTATCCAACAAGTTCCTTCGGTGGCTTTTGTATAAAGTATTACCGGTTTTTTTCTCTGGATAATATTGGGAATTGCCATAATTGTTTCGTTTATAGTCTCATTTATCCTATTCGAATCGAGTTCTTCCCCTGAAAGGATGAACCGGACAATAACTCTTTTTTCGTCGTTGCTATAAGTCCAGTTTACAATATTTTGCGAAAGTATTGTTCCGTTGGGGATAATCACCTCGGCACCATCAACCGTGTTGAGCGTACTGGCACGCAGGCCAATCTCCTTTACTTTTCCCGACTGACCGCCAACTTCTATCTGATCGCCAATTTTGAGCGACCCATCAAAAATGAGGATGATGCCCGAAACAAAGTTGTTTACAATATTTTGCAACCCCATACCAATACCAACACCTAATGCACCAAGTATAATGGTTAGTTTGTCGAGAGGTAACCCCGACGCGGCAATTGCCAGAATGTACCCGCAAATGAGGACCAGTAACTTTGTGATTAATAGCCTTGAGTGCTTGTCTTTTGATATCGTCTGGTCTTCGGTGGCTGATCCCGTTTCTCCAAAAATGAAGCCAATTAGTTTCTGGCATAAATGTGCCATCCAAATAATTGCAAAGAACCAAATTACACTTATAAAACGGAAAGAGATACTTCCGATAGTCCTTACCTCGATTAAGAAATTATTTAAAACATTGCTGATGCTGTGGAATATGTTCAAATTCGAAGTTAACATGATGAGCCACAGGAGTGCAGCAATAAAAAGTAAAAGGCCTTTAATTTTTTTGGTTACTATGTCGGTGTCGAAAGTTTTATCAACTCCTTTCTTTTGCCGGCTACTTTGCAATTGAAGTAAAACAATTTCGATAATTGTGTCGACAAAAATGGGCAGGACAACAGCTTGTGTGATGCCAAAAACTCCGGTAATTCCAAAGATTCCTGAAAGCGAGAAGCGTCCAAACAGATTGCTAATAATTCCGAGTGAGGTTAATCCCAATCCAGTTAAGATCGAGAATTTTAGCCATTTATAATAAGGCATTTGCTTGTCGAGCCTTTTGAAAAAACGCAACGTAAAAAACACAATGCAGACTTGTACTGCTAATAACCATAGTCTTGCAATAGTTGTTGGCTCAATTGTTAGGTAGGTTATTGTATTTACAAAAAACAGTACAGTCAGTATGATCCAGTCGAACACGAATGCTTTTTCTTTCTTATTTATGAAAATGATTGTTGCAGCAATCAATAGTAAAAAGTGTTCAATGGCAATGTACGACGATGGGGCATAGGCATCAAAGAAAGGCATTGTGCAAATTAGTACAACTAGTATCGATAACACTGAATGGCTGTTCACGTAGTTGATATTCAAAAAACTAAATGTTTCTTTGTCGTTGTTGATTGTTTTAAGCAGCTTGCGTTTTTTGAATAACCAGGCAAACAGCAGAATTCCAACAAGAAAGATAAACCCTCTTTTCCCTGTTGTTTGGCTGAAATAATAGCTTATTGCATTTAGTTCGCTACTGAATATGCTTTTGTCTTTCGCCTCGTTTTTTTCTGTTGGTTTGGTTGTCTCTTTTTGCCAAATGTTTTGCACTTCTTGCCCAAAGAGGTCGTGCCCGGCCTTGTCTAGTTTTCGTTCCATCCGATTAAGAATGCTTGATAAATTCATGGCATTATCGGCAAGCTTCACCTTCATCGAATTCAAACTGTCGATATTGGAACTTATTGTAGAATCGGCCCGCATCCATTTCCGTTCTGTGCGTACCAACCTTTTTTCAAGTGTGTCGTGGAACTCTGTTGTAGTGTAGAGTCTGGCAAAAACCGAATCGGATACAGCTGTTTTCAAGCCCTGTTTGGCTGAATAAATCCGGTTGTACATATCTGTGATGTCGGCCTTAATCTTATTGTTCTCTTCTTCAAGATTTGTGGCAAGGCTTTGGTAGAGGTAGAGGTTCTTTAAGTTGATGATTGAATTACGGCCTTTGATGTTTTGCTTGATGATATTTACATCTTCTGTTATTTCATCTAACCGGTGGCTCATACCTACTACTTCGAACCCAAGTTTTGCGCTGTCGCTAATGTCGTTCAACTTATCGTTTACCCTTTCTACGCTCATGAAGTAATCGCTCAACGTCAGCGTATCGTCATTTTTGATAAACCGACTTGAACCCGATTCTTTGCTTTCATAAAGGGTTTCGGTATTCGAACTGTCATTCAGAATGGCCTGAAATTCATGATGATGCTCATTGGTTGAGTCTTTTGTGTGCCTCGATTGTGAATAAAGATTTATTCCAATAAGCAGAATGCAAATGATGATGGCTAATTGCTTCATGTGTTTACAGTTCAAATAATTTGTTGCCGTTTTTTTGTCTACTAAACAATGCTTTGTTTTGCTGAAAAAAGAGATTGGATCGAGCAGATGTTCAGTGTGGCGCCGGTTAATCTTGTTGTTTTTTCCGAATTCAAAAATATTAAAATTAAGAGAATTAGAACAGTGCAATCCCTATAAGTTGTTTTATGGAAAAACTAGATTGTTCCAATCCGTTTCGCGTAAAGCAGAGCCTGTCCCATATTTTCGGTTCCGGTTTTATTGATAATGTTTTGTCGGTGATTGTTTACAGTATTTAAACTGATAAAAAGTTTTTGGGCAATATCTTTACTTTCAAGGCCTTGGGCTAATAGTTTTAAAATTTCTTTTTCGCGGTTAGTTAGTGCAACACTGTTTTCGGCATTAAACCCGGGCAAAGCAATTTGTTTCCCGTTTTTTGTGTCAATTAGTTGGCATTGGGGCAGAGTGTATGAGCTGTTTTTTGAAATCATTTCTATGATGTTCATAACAAGCCATATCTTGCCATCTTTATCAAGCTCAAGAATAACAGATTGCAAAACAACCCTGTAGAAATAACCTTTCGGATGTACCAGCGTTAAGTCGAG
>CAZRXT010000180.1:0-5351 GCA_964604035.1 uncultured Prolixibacteraceae bacterium
TAAAGAAAGGTGTTTATCTGATGAAAATATCTGACGGGGAAAAAGATGAGATTATAAGAATTATCAAATAGCTAGAATAAGTTCAAAAGAAACAGGCTGCACCAATAAAGATGCAGCCTGTTTTTGTATACTGATATACTTAAAACTTAGTAAGCAATTGCAAAAAGCACACGCTTATTCGACGGTTTCCCTGTAAAGATACATTTACCTTCTTCCTCTACGGCATCCGAAGGAATGCAACGGATTGTAGCTTTAGACTCATCCTTAATTAGTTGTTCAGTCTCAGGAGTTCCATCCCAATGCGCAGATATAAACCCACCTTTATTAACCAAGGCTTCTTTAAACTCATCCCAAGTGTCAACTTTCGTAATATGGGTTGCTCTGAAATCTAACGCCTTCTTATAAATATTGTCTTGAATAGCATCTAACAAATCAGCAACATACTGATCGATATTATCAACCTCAACAACTTCTTTTGTAAGCGTATCGCGGCGGGCAACTTCAACAGTTCCGTTCTCAAGATCGCGAGGTCCCATAGCCAAACGCACAGGTACGCCTTTCAATTCATATTCAGCAAATTTCCAACCCGGTTTCTTAGCATCGTTGTTATCAAATTTGACCGAAATTCCACGGCTTTTAAGTTTTGCAACAATTTCAAGAACTTTTTCAGAGATCGCATTTAACTGCTCTTCTTCTCTATAAATTGGGACAATAACTACTTGATAAGGTGCTAATTTTGGAGGCAACACCAAACCGTTATCGTCGGAGTGAGCCATAATTAAAGCCCCCATCAAACGGGTTGAAACACCCCACGATGTTGCCCAAACATACTCAAGTTTTCCTTCTTTGTTCGCGAACTGAACATCGAAAGCTTTTGCAAAGTTTTGTCCAAGAAAATGCGAAGTACCGGCCTGCAATGCTTTTCCATCCTGCATCAAAGCTTCGATACAAAGGGTATCAAGAGCACCTGCAAAACGCTCATTTGCCGATTTATGTCCAACAATTACAGGGAGAGCCAAAAATTCCTCAGCAAACTCGCGGTACACATTGATCATTTTTTCAGCTTCTTCAATAGCTTCAGCCTGCGTTGCATGGGCGGTATGGCCTTCTTGCCAAAGAAATTCAGCAGTACGAAGGAATAAGCGGGTACGCATTTCCCAACGAACAACATTTGCCCACTGATTGCACAAAATAGGCAGGTCGCGCCATGAATGAATCCAGTTTTTATAGGTATTCCAAATAATAGTTTCAGAAGTAGGACGAACAATCAACTCTTCTTCGAGTTTAGCATCGGGGTCAACAATAACACCTTTGCCGTTCGGATCGTTTTTTAAGCGGTAATGTGTAACTACGGCACACTCTTTGGCAAAGCCTTCAACATGGCTCGCCTCTTTGCTAAAGAACGATTTTGGGATAAACAACGGGAAATAGGCATTTTGATGACCTGTTTCTTTGAACATCTTATCGAGTTGAGCCTGCATCTTTTCCCAAATAGCATAGCCATAAGGTTTGATAACCATACAACCCCTAACGGCCGAATTTTCAGCCAAATCAGCTTTTACAACCAGATCGTTGTACCACTGAGAATAATTTTCACTTCTAGAAGTTAATTCCTTCGCCATTTTCTATAAATTGGTATAGTATTTGTTACTTTCCGAGTGCGTAAAAGCACGTACAAAGAAAGCACAAAAAAATCAAATCATAAAGTCTAAGGAGGACAAGTTATGAAACGGAATTTAATCATAGTAACCATGATCGCACTGATCGCTTCGGCTTGCAGCACAAGTGTTCAGATGTCCAGTAAATATGTAGACGACCTCTACTACTGGCCAGGCGACACCCCACCTGAAGTTGCAGGTGGCGAACTGTCCAATATCGCTTCGGACAACAAAAAAGCGGAAGATCTAATCATTATTAGTGAAGTAGGAAAAGACTCCAATGGCACTAATACGTTGAACAATTACATTTATGCCGACGATGAACCGGATTGGTATTCAGGCGTTCAAACAAAAAACATTGATAATCTTCAGAATTCAAACGAAGATACACTATCGTTTCTTTCCGAAGATGGTGAATCATACATCATTAACAACTATTACCTTGGTGATGATGACAATGATTACTACTCTTATTCAGACAGAATCAGATATTTTCACGATCCTTTTTACAGTAGTCCTTACATGAGTTTTAACTGGGGATGGAATGGTTTCTACTCTCCATATTACGGTTATAACTATTACGATCCTTGGTATTATAACTCTTGGTATAGTCCTTGGGGCTACAGTTCATGGTATTACAATCCTTGGTATTACAATTCGTGGGGATATAACTCTTATTATGGATGGGGCGGTTATTACAATCATGGTTATTACCCTGGCCATCACGATTATTTTGAAAACAAAGATTACAATGAAAGTAGCCGGAGATCAAGAAACATTGCATCTACATATAGTGGTGGTGGCATAAGTTCTTCTTCTCGCTCAAGAGATGGCGTAAGTTCCGAAAGTAGGACATCGCTAAAATCGGGCAATACACAAAGCCGAAGAAGTGTTGTTAATGGTGATGGAGTAAGTGCTTCTTCACAAAAATCAGCCACTATCGATTCAAGAACTCAACGTTCAACTGGGAATGTTTTAACTGAAAAACGCAGAAGTTCTTCAACCGAAAGTAGAACTAATGCTGTAAGCTCAGGTAATTCTCAAAGCAGAAATTCAACACCTGCATACAGAACCACAGCTCCTTCAACAGAAAGAAGAAGTTCGGGAAGCAATTCATCAATAACTAACAATAATAAAAGTAGTTACACACCAAGTTATAACAAGCCTCGTACAAATACCCGTGCAACTTATAATACAAATAGAACAAGTGGTACAGAAAAAAGCAGCTTCAACCGTTCGTCTGAAACAAGAAGCTCTTATAGCCGACCAACACAAAACAACACTAAATCGAGCTATCAGATACCATCAACAAGTTCAAACACAAAAACTTCGACATACAGAAGCAGTAGCTCAGGCAGCAGGTCAAACTCAACAAGTACACCAACACGAAGCTATTCAAGCGGAAGTCAATCTCGTTCAAGTAGCTATTCGAGCACACCTAGCAGAAGCAGTTACTCTAGCGGAAGTTCAAGCAGTGGCAGTTCAAGTGGTAGTTCGAGCAGAAGTAGCTCAGGAAGCAGCTCAAGTGGAAGTAGCTCTGGCGGAAGCCATAGCAGCGGTTCAAGTTCTTCGGGCGGCAGAAGGTAAAAAGTACTTAATTGAAGATTTGAATTGAATTGAAGAATTTAACGACACGAATTATGAAACGATATATTATTACAACAATAATACTCCTCTCTGCGACTTTAAGTTTCGGTCAGGACTTCTACGACGCACTTCGCTATTCGCAAACAAACACTGGAGGTACAGCCCGTTCAATCTCAATGGGAAGTGCATTTGGTGCGTTGGGTGCCGATTTCTCATCGGCTAGCATTAACCCTGCCGGCTTGGGATTTTACCGTACAGGTGAATTTACGTTCTCGCCAACTCTCAACATCAACAATGTTGAATCAAGTTATCTCGGCACTAATGTAAAAGATAACGGGCTAAGCTTTAATTTCAACAATATGAGCTATGTTGGAAACGTGGAAACAGGAGTTGAATCAGGAATTGTTGGTTTTTCTTTTGGAATTGGTTTCAACCGCTTGAAAAACTTTAATTCTAAATTTATCGTAACAGGACATGGTGCTCAAACCTCACTATTAGATTATTATACCGACTGGGCAAATGATCTTGGGAACTCTGATAAATTTGACGGTTTCAACGAAGGAATGGCATGGGAAAGTTACCTTATTGATCAAGACCCCGACGAAGAGGTTATTGAAGGAACTTTTTACAACGACCTTACTGATTACAGCAAATATGAGATTTACGATAACAACAACAATTTCATAGGATATGGCTATGAGAAATCGGGAGTTAAACCTCATACCCAACAAGCTAACGTCAGTCAACGTGGTCGAATTGACGAATACCTTTTATCAATGGGATTCAATGTAAACCACAAGGTCTACTTTGGGGCTTCTCTGGGGTTGCTCGACCTTCAATTTAACCAAAGTTCTACCTTCACCGAAATTGACGATGAAAACAAAAGCGACTATTTTCAGAAATACACTTTATCTTCTGATTTATCGCATTCGGGCGCTGGTGTAAATTTTAAGGCTGGGGTTATTTACCGTCCATTCAAATCGTTACGGATTGGGGCTGCAATACACACACCTAATTTATACTCAATATCTTACTACGAAGAAAGAGACATGGATGCCATCTTCGACAAAGCTGTTGGTAATGACACAGAAGGAACACATACCAACTGGAGTTCTAAAGGAAATTACGAGACCTACAAGTACCGATTACAAACTCCAATGAAAGCAATTGTAAGTGTTGCATATCTGTTCGGCAACCGAGGGTTACTGAGTGTTGATTACGATTATTCGAATTACGCTTCAAATAGATTCAGCCCGGCTACCGACGATAATTTCGACTATTCGCCAAAAAATGAAGAGTTGAAAAACGTTTTCAAATCGACAGGCAACTTGCATATAGGTGGCGAGTTTAGGCTAAACCCCAATTTTTCGATACGAGGTGGTTATGAACTCTTCGGAAACCCTTGGAAAAGTTCGGCTACAAGCAATGGAACTACGCTAAATCTGGCTAATGCAAACGATAGTTACTCGACATACTCTGCCGGATTTGGTTACCGCCAGCAAAATTTCTTTATCGATTTTGCCTATCGCATGATACAAAGCACTCAAGCTTATGTTGTTCATGATATGACCGTTACTGATCCTTCTTATGGAATGAATGTAGCACAGTTAAAAGGTGCAAACAATCAAGCAACTATGACTTTTGGATTTAGGTTTTAAAGCATATTTTCACCAAATAACGCACAAGGGGAAGAGTTTTAAACTCCTCCCCTTTTTTGTTTCATACACTTATCTTAATTTCAAAAAATGTCATTTCCGAGGATACAAAAAAAATGTATTGCTATATTTGATAAAAATTGAAACAAGAATGATTATTCAACCCGATAAAGATCCATTAGGACAAGCAATTTACAATTACTCGTTTTCAAACGACAATACACCAGTGACTGTTTATTCTCAAGTTGTTGAAGACGAAGAATTACCTCCCGATTATTTTTTCAGAAGCCATAAAGAAATGCCTCTTCTTGAACGAATTGCATTGAAAAAATGTTCTGGAAAAATTCTGGACATAGGTGCCGGAGCCGGTTGCCACTCAATATATCTTCAAAAACTGAAAAAGGATGTTACAGCGTTGGAACAGTCGAAGTTATGTTGTGAAGTAATGACA
>CAZRXT010000181.1:0-5346 GCA_964604035.1 uncultured Prolixibacteraceae bacterium
TTTTGCAATTGGTGCAGGAGTCGGATTTCTTGGAAGAGAATTCGGTTGGTGGTAGAATATGTATGAATTAGAGAGGGTGTAAAATCCTCTCTTTCAAAAGAAATATAATGAAAGAAAAATCCATTTTCCTATTGCTTCTTCTTATAAGTATTCAATCATTTTCAAAGGATAAAATATTGACAGAGTATCAATATTCCTTATCTGGATTGGGTTTTGGTCAACAGAAAGTATCTTTTTTATCTCCAATATTTTACAATGTCAGCTCTCTTGTTTCTTCAAAAGGGAATGTTAAAGCTACAAAAAACAGAATATCTGTATTTGATACTGAAACCGATTTTGGCATCAATTACAATAAAGCTGGCAGTACTTTTTATTCATTTGATTTCGATTTAAGTTACAGCAGATATTATTTATTGAAGATAAAGGATTATCCTGCTTCTTTTCCCGATCTATTTGTGGGCTGGGGGTATTGGCTTAATGCCGATTTCTATTTAAAACCCGACAATACCAATAATCCCTTCTATTACAATTTCGACAATTTGGCTTGTTTAGGTGTTTATTGTGAAAAAAAAATTCAAAAAGTAAAAATATCTGATGAGTTTCGGCTTTCAGTTTTGGGCATTTTTTCAGGATCTGAGTACAGTAGCGGACTCCCTTATTTCCTCACCGAAGAAGATGCCAGCTTTTTTCAGGCATTTGATATTGGAAGTTTTAAAACAGATTGCAGGGGAAGTAATAAGTTAAATGTTGATTTCAGAATGAACACTAAAAAAAAGGTTAGAACTTTTCGATTACAATATGAAATTAACTCATCGTTATTGTCGTTAAATGGGAATGTCAAACACAACACTTTTCATATTTTTAAGATTGGCTATCTCTTCAATATAAGCAACTATGAACATCCGTAAACATATTTGGATCATCCTATTAGTGCCTATTCTAACATCTTGTATTCAGGATTGGGCAATAAATTACGACAATACTCCCCAAGGGAACTTTGATCTTTTATGGAAAACCGTAGATCAAAACTACTGCTTTTTCGAAGAAAAGGGAATTGACTGGAATGCCGTAAAAAAAGAATACGAGTCACTGGTTTCAGAAAAAACTTCCGACGAAGAACTGTTCCAGATCTGTTCGTCAATGCTTTCGAAACTAAAAGACGGTCATGTTAACCTTTATTCCGATTTTAATACGTTTCGATATTGGGACTGGTTTTTAGATTATCCGCAAAATTTTAATTGGGCACTTGTTGAAAGAAACTATCTGGGAAAAGATTACATTATTGCAGGTAGGCTAAAGGCAAAAAACATTAGAAATGTAGGTTATTGTCGTTATGAAAGCTTTACCGATGAGATTACCGCTGCAAATATTCATTATGCCATAAAACAATTGGGGAACATCAAGGGACTCATTATTGACATACGGGATAATGGTGGAGGTTCTGTTGCTTTGGTCAATGAATTTGCGTCGTGTTTCTTTTCCCAAAAAACACTTACAGGGTATGTCAAATACAAAGAAGGCCCCGGACATAATGATTTTAGTGGTTTCTTCCCTCAATATATTGAACCCGATTCATCGATAGCTTTTGATGGCGAAATTGTGATCTTGACAAACCGGCTGGTTTATAGTGCGGCCAATGATTTTGTTTCAACAATGAAAGCATTACCTAATGTTACCATTATTGGCGATGTTTCTGGCGGAGGAGGTGGAGCTCCTTTTTCTTCAGAGTTGAATAATGGTTGGAAGTTTAGAGTTTCGCGCGACCCATTGTTTAATTCAAAAAAAGAGTCTATTGAAAATGGTGTAATCCCAGATATTAAGGTTGATATGAATAATGAAGACGAAGCTAATGGGATTGATTCAATTGTTGAATATGCAATAAACTACATATTGTCCAAATCTTAATTATGTAATTGCCAAAATAACTTCACTAAGCAGAAAGAAATGAAAAACTCTTCCCTCCCGAAATCATCGAGTTTACCGCCGAGTGCTATTTTATAAGTATAGCAGAAGTTAAGGATAGAATGAGCGTTCAGTCGATGGATGCTAGAAAAATGAAATAACTAAAAGGAGAATGCTCCCTGTTTTTATAACTGTTAAATTCAGAATAGATGGCCAAAATATTTATCGTATTCTTTTTAATAATTCAGACAACTGTCCTATGTTTTTCTCAGGTTCAAATTGTCGATAGCCAGAATAATTCCCCTGTACCATTTGTTCATCTGATCTCTGGCGATGGAAAATTGCTGGGGACATCAAATATTAATGGTGTTTTAGATTCAACTGTTTGCAAGATGTTTATTGCCGACAGTAATTCGGTGATCACTTTTCATCATGTGTCGTACAATAATTTGCAGATTGAGAGTAAGCTGCTTTCTCAAAAAGATTCAATTTTTCTGAATGTAAGAGATGTGTTGTTGCCCGAAGTAAACGTTACAAGGAAGGGAAACGAACCTCAATATGTTGCAATAAAAGGATACTACAGGAGCTATCAATTGGATAATAATATCCCGAAATATTTCACTGATGGAATTGTTGTTTATTACATTTCATTAAAGAAGAACATTTTAAAGAATAGAGTTTTAGAGCACAGATCTTTTAGAAACGAAGAACTAATAAATAGCGAAAAGAAAAGAAAGGTTTCGATAACAATTGCTGCCGCAGGAATTCCTTATATCGAATCAAAAACGATTATTGATAATTTAGATCATAGCTATTCAACGGTAAAAGAGTTGGGCGAGAATTATGCAATTTTCAAAGAGGAAGATAAAGTAGGTATGGTCGAATTTGATAGTCTTAAAAAGATTTTTAAAGTGAGCATTGATTTGATTGCCCCAGAAAAGGAAAAAGTTAAGAAGCTTTTTAATTATACTTCGACAATGTTGAAAACTGAAATAACCGAAGATTATTCGTCTGCAAGTTTCTCGTCGATTTCAAAAGGCGATTTGTTGAGCAGAAAAGAGTATCGGAAAATGTTGTTCAAACATGATAAAGAAAAAGAGTCAGACGAAATAGATGTTATTCATGAGTTTTATGTACTCGAAAAGGAATTTCTTTTTAAATCAGATTTAAAGAATGTTGAAATTTCTGATCATTTTGGATTACTTCAGTCAACAAAATATTCAGATGAATATTGGGAAAATGTCACAAAAAATGGCGTACCAGAGCTTTCTGTAAACATCCGGAAATTGCTGGGCAAGGATCTGACTCCTTACAATTGATTTAGAATTTGTTTTGAATAATTAATGCCGTTTTCCTCTTCTCTCATCTTTTTGTTCATCAACCCAAAATAGCCGTTCGTCAACTATTTATCATTGTTGATAGAAAAGATTGGTTCATTTGAATTATGTTCGTTTACTTCGTCAACTAATTGTTTAATGAGAAATACATTTTGAGAAAATATTCGATCCTATTTTTTTTGCTGGCTATGATAATAAACTCATTGGCTGCGCAAGATTCAATCTCATCTTCAAAAGAGAAGGCGGTTGTGTATTTTATGAGGAATGACCCCAAAGCACTTCTGATTACCTGTGATTTTTACAATGGTGATAGATACATTGGTGGATTAAGGGGGCTGAACTTTTTGAAATATGAGTGCGATGCAGGAGACCAACTTTTTTGGGCTGCTGCCGATAATAATGATTTCTTAGAAATGACGTTAAAATCTGGTGAAACCTATATTGTTGATGTTGAATACCGGATGGGTTTTTATAAATGGAAAATTAAGCTGAACGTGATTTCCGAAGATTCAGACGACTATGATTTTTTAAAGGCTAAAATTTTAAAGAAAGTTCCTATTCAATTTTCCCCATTAGAGATTGAGGCCGCCAATAATAAACGAAAGGATTTTATTTCAAAAAGCCTTGCCAAATACAAAGAGCTTAAGGCTGTAGAAGCCAACACGGCAGTTCCTGTTCATTTATTTAATGTTGAACATGAAACTGAACAAGCAAAAAGGAATTGCCCAATATTATTGGATTACAATTTTGTCGATTTTCCGTTTTCTAAAAATAGCATTGAATTGTCGGGGGCATTGGGATTGATCAAAAATCCTTCAATGTCACAATCCTTCAATGTTGCATCGTCGTTAAATAGCTTGGCTCGCGAAGGGTTTTACCGGCTAATGGCAAATAACCCTTCTACTAAACGATTTTATAAAACGGCTGCATTTTCAGTCGATATCTTGTTGTATATGCCTATCCCATTAACCAGTGGTTGGATGCACGAAGAGTTTCACCGTGCAATATTGGCCAAACATGGAGGGAACAGTTATAATGAGATGAATGATTTTCCGATAACCAAATCACTGATTAGTGTGCTGAATGTAAAAGACGATGATCTGGTCAGGCTCAAGTCCGAAAGTCCGCAAGATATGGTGCGCATGTCCGAAGCTGGTATCGAGGGCGAATATTTGTTGGCCAACAACATCAACAAAAATGTGTTTTTCTACAATTCAAAATCAATTTCTTTTACCCCGCTTATTATTGCTTTAAACAGTTCGATGTATGTACAAATGTGTTCTGGTAAGAATATCGACAAAGAGACGGATGCTATGGTTGAAGCCGAAGGAAGCAATGTTAATAAACGAGATTTGGTGGGGCTAGATTTTTTATCGTATACCTATGATTTATTTCGTCCCGATGAACCCTATCAGGGAAGGGGGATCCATCCTTCAGGCGTTGGGTTAAGCCGATACATAAAACGTTCGCAATTAACTTCCCATGAATTATCCTATTTGAAGAGGCAGGGTTTTTTGCAGCTGATAAACTATCTCAATCCCATTTCATTTCAATTTAAATCGTTCACTATTGGAGTTGGCAAAAATGGAGACCCAATAAGGGCAAACCTATATTTTAACCATTGGCTTACTTCTTTTGGTTATGATATCTCGGCTACGGCTTTATTAAAGAACAATAATCATAACTACGTTTTTTCTGTTCACAATTATGCCAACTACTATGAGTGGTTTCCCGGAATTGAGATCGAAACGTATAATTATCTTTTGGGCGAAAATAGGTTGAAGAAGCCAATTCCTGTTTCGGCCAGGGTAATGGGGTGGTTGCAACCCCGCAATGGATTGTTCTACTCCAGGAAAGCATCGTTGGGGGGTATGATTGAGGTAAAAGGCTATTATCCGATAAGCAAATACTTTTCACCCTATATTTCTGTCACCGCTAAAACAAATGGCTGGGTTGCGGGCAATATCTATTTAGAATCTAATTTGAGTGGGAGCTTTGGCCTGCAAGCAATATTTTAGTAGAGACGTGGCATGCCACGTCTCTCGTTTTTTTGTTCATCAACCCAAAATAGCCGTTCGCCAACTATTTATCATTGTTGGCTAAGTGG
>CAZRXT010000182.1:0-5246 GCA_964604035.1 uncultured Prolixibacteraceae bacterium
ATTTACAAAATTAAACTTTTTACCTAATTAATTGATCTGAAATTATGGCAGAAATAATTGGTAAAACAATTTTAAAATTTGAAAGTTTAGATTCGACCAACAACTATGCCATTTCATTACTGTCAAAAAGTGATTTGGATGAAGGTTGTGTGGTTGTGGCCGAAGAGCAACAGAGTGGAAGAGGTCAGCGTGATAATAGTTGGGAGAGCGAGAAAGGAGCAAATTTGCTTCTAAGTATTGTTCTGCATCCTAGTTTCTTGCCTGTTAAATATCAGTTTCTTATTTCAAAAGTTGTTGCTCTTGGTGTTTGTGAGGTTCTTTCTTTGTATGTAGATGATGTTTCGATTAAATGGCCGAATGATATTTATGTAGGTGATAATAAGATTGCAGGCATCTTAATTGAAAATTTTCTGTCCGGATCAACTATCGATTCATCAATAGTAGGAATTGGCATAAACATTAACCAAAGAAAATTTTTCAGCAATGCACCAAATCCTATTTCGTTAAGTCAGGTTACCGATGCTTTTTTCGACAAAGATGAACTTCTTGATCTTTTTCTTAATTCAATAGATAAATGGTATTTGGTTTTGAAAAGCAAAGAAGTGACAATGATTGATACTGAGTATCTGAAAAGGATGTATCGTATTGATGCAGAATCGTTCTATAAAGATGCTGATGGAGAGTTTGTTGGTCGAATTATTGGTGTAAACCCAATTGGCCAGCTTGTTGTAGATAAAGAGAATGGCAAACTAAAAGAATATCACTTCAAAGAAATTGAATTTTTGTTCAGATAGAATATCTGTGCCAAAATGGCATTATCTGTAAGGAAACATTGTAAGAGCCTCAGCAATTTTGTTTACTCCTTCGTCGAGCTTTTTGCCAACTAACATTTTAATCATCATATTTAGTTCAGCATGAAGGGTGACTCTTATTTTGCTCTGATATGGTGTGACTGGTAAAATTTGAATCCAAGCCAATAGCTGAAAGGGGATTTTGCCCTCTCCTGTAATTTTTATTGTTTTTGGCACTTCTCTGTCAATAATCCTAAGCCCAGCATCTCCTACCGACGATATTGTGAATACGCAACTATCCATATCACTTTTGAAGTCGGTGATATTTACTTTAGGCATTTGTTGCGAAATTTGCGCTAGTGTATATTCATTAAAAAATGAGCCGAGATTTCTGAAATCGCTTAAAAAATTGAAAACCACATCGCTGTTTTGGTTCACAGTTTTAACATCGCTCACATATTTACTTGTACTCATTGTTTTTCTATTAGAATTTATTTCAATAAAAAAGCCGGAATCGAAAGAACCCGGCTATAATATATATCACATAGAATTATTTACCCCATTGAGATGGATTTTCTCTCCAGTTTCGAAGACTATCCATTTGGTCTTCACGAACTTCTCCCATTTCGAGAGCAAGGTTGATTAGTATTTCATAATTGCTCAGCGTTGTCAATTCAACACCTTCTTTTTTAAAGTTATCGGTTGCGATTGGGAAGTTGTACGTGAAAATAGCGCACATGCCTAAAACGTCGCCGCCAAAATTTGTCAAAGCTTCTACTGCTTTTAAGCTGCTTCCGCCTGTCGAAACAAGGTCTTCAATAACAACAACCTTTTGTCCTGATTTTAAATCACCTTCGATAAGGTTTTCTAAACCATGATCTTTCGGTTTGCTGCGAACATAGATGAAAGGTAATCCAAGTTTCTCTGCCACAAGAACTCCGTGTGCAATAGCTCCGGTTGCAACACCTGCTATAACCTCAGCTTGTGGGTATTTTTCTTTTATTATGCGCACAAATTGATTGCAAATAAAATCTCTTGTTTCTGGGTAAGATAATATCTTGCGGTTGTCGCAATAAATAGGTGCATGCCAACCCGAAGCCCAAGTAAACGGACTAGATGGTTGTATTTTTATTGTATTGATTTGTAGTAATTTTTTTGTTACTTCAAGCTGAGAATCAATCATGACTAAGTTTTTTAAATTCGAGGCAAATGTACAAAGTTTTTTTTAATGACCGTGCCGTTTATATCGGATCAAGCTTTAAGAAATCATTAACAGAGAATGGACTGGTGTTTTTTGTGTCAGACGCTGATGGAGTGGAAAAAGCATGGAATATTTTCAAAATAGATGAAAGAAGTGAGAATTTATTCTTGATTTCTGACTCTTCAGAAGAGATTAAGGAATTTTTTTTCCATTTATTTAAAATAGTAAACGCTGCTGGTGGCCTTGTGAAAAACAATGAGAATCAACTTTTATGTATTTCGCGTTGGGGGAAATGGGACTTGCCGAAAGGAAAAGTAGAGAAAGGCGAGGCGTTTGACGTTGCTGCTGTACGAGAAGTTCAGGAAGAGTGTGGTATTCATGGTGTTGTGTTGCAGAATTTGAACTCAATAACCTACCATATTTATGAGAATACTTTTAAACCCGGAGAATGGGTTTTGAAACCAACATATTGGTATAACATGGTTTATAACGGAGTTGAACCACTAACTCCTCAAATTAAAGAAGACATTGTTGCCGCTCAATGGTTTGATCGATCTGAACTTGAAACGGTTATAGATAACACTTGGAATTCTTTAATTCCTTTGTTTGAGTCTATAATCTAGTTTTGGGTTGCTTTAAGGATATTGGCAAATTGCATCTCAAAATTTTCGTCAGGCCAAGGAGCTTGAGAACCAGCCATTCTACCTTGTGGGTCGATTAAGAAATATGTTGGAAGAATTCTAACGTTGAATGATTCATATATTTCCCTGCGGGTTGTTCCTCTCAGTATTGTCCATTCAAAACCATCGGCTTTAAGTAGTTCTGCATTTTTTTCAAAATCTTCATCTTCAATAACAATTACTAGAGCCAGATTTTTTTGATAGCTTAGCTGAAATCCCTTCATCAAATCTTTGTGTAAAGCAAATTTTTCGTTGTCAGAACGGGTAAAACAGAGATACACATATTTTCCTTCGAAATTTTCCCAATTAACAAGATTCCCATTAAGGTCGAGCAGCGAAAGATCAGGAGCAATTGCTCCGTACATTGTCTTTGCCAATTCGTTGAATATTTTGTTTGAAGTGGTCTTATGTATTTCAACTGTTGATGTTTCTGTAATTTTCTGAAGTAAGTTAAAAAGACCAACAGTATTAAATCGTTTCGAATAAAACAGAGGTTTAACTCCTTTCAGAACAACGGCCTCAGCTAATGGTTGATCGAAAAGCATGTCGAGGGTGAGCCACTCCATAATTTGTTCATAAGAACCAGAGTTGAGCATTACACTTATTTTTTGGCCGTCGACTTGTTGTGTTGCGTATTGTAAGTATTTAGCAAATAGCTTATCAAACAACTCGCTGTATTCGGGTAAATAATATAATATTGGTTTGCCGAAAAAGTACTCTTCCATCACAGGTGTGGGATCCTGAATTAGAGCCATGTATTTCATCATGGCATATTTATATGTTTTGTATTGTTCGTAATATTGGTTGGCAGTTTCAGGAAATTTTGTCTGGAGGCTTGTAATTACAGTTTCAGCAGTTTCAAGAGATCGGCGATAAAATATTTGGTTCATATTTTGGCTCATCTCCATGTTATATTGCCTGTTGAAGTTGTCGATAAGCATATTGGTAGTCTCAGCAGAGGCATCTTTAATTCCTAGATGCACAAGTTTTGGCCTGAAATATGGGTTCGAGCTAGTGTTGTCGGCTTTTGGTGGAAGAATGAGATTGTACGATACTCCCGGATCGGCAATAAACCAACCTTTATATACGCCAAACTCGCTATAGATAGGCGTGGTGCTTTCAACGTTGATTTGTAACGTTAGTTCGCCAGTTTCTGAAACAGAAGCTTCGCCAATAATTTCTTGTTTGTCGGTTAAGAAATTTGGAATTGTATAAAATGTAAATGCGCTTCCGGCATAGTCGGGAGCAGTAAATTTCAATTCAGCACTGAAGCCAGATATATAAATAAGGCACATCAGAATTGCAAAACCAAATTTATTTAACCTCTTCATTCTTCAAATATTTTTTAATGTCAATTTTTTGGGGGGTGAACAAACTTACGTCTCCTCCATGTATTAATATGTCACGCACTACTGATGAATTAATCGGGGTATGTTCAGGTAATGTTAATAGAAAAAAAGTTTCAATATCTGGATGTAACTTTTTATTTACCTGTGCAATAGCCCTCTCATACTCAAAGTCGGCTGAGGTTCGTAAACCTCTCAAAATATGTGTTGCCTGTACCAATTTACAAAAATCTACGGTTAATCCGTTAAATATCTGCACTTCAATTTTGGGCTCATCAGTAAACAACTTTTCAATCATCTCTTTCCGGCTTTCAAGTGGGAAAAGATACTTTTTGCTATTGTTTACTCCAAGCATAACAATAACTTTATCGAAAAGTGGCAAAGCTCTGGTTAAAACCGATTCGTGCCCAATAGTGAAAGGATCAAATGATCCGGGAAAAACAGCAATTTTTTTCATTTTCTAGACTTCACTCTACAAAACTAAAATTTTTATTGAAATTCGATAGAAAAAAATGATATTTTAAACCAACCAAAGAGCCGATCTTGTGTTGATTTTATTTCGATCTATTTTCTTTTGGTTTTAATTACGTAGCATACAAAACACTAATAAAAAAATGCAAATACAACGCGACCACATAGGTTTTTTTGGTAAAATGAACTCGGGCAAGAGCAGCTTAATGAATCTGCTTACTCAGCAGGAGACTTCCATTACAGATTTGACTCCGGGAACTACAGCCGACACTAAAATAGCCATGCAGGAAATTCATGGGCTTGGACCAGTGAAATTTTACGATACGGCTGGGCTCGACGAAATCTCTTTGTTGGGCGATAAAAAGAAGAGAAAGGTGATGAATGCATTAAAAGAGTGCGATCTTATTTTGCTAGTAATCAATCCTTCAACTTCTGATTTTTCAACAGAAAAAGAGATTATTGAAGCTGCTCGTGAATTTGACAAGCAACTACTTGTTGTTTACAATTTTTTCGAAGCTGTTGAAAAGCATATAATTGCATCTGTTGAGGCGAGCATTGCATCTCTAAAGTTTTATCCTCATATTGAACTTTCTGCTATTGATTCAGATTACCGACAGCCATTATTGAATTTTATACTTGAGAATTATGAGTCTGAACATCAAGATGTTGAATTGATTCCTTTTGTTGAAAAAGACGAGTTTTATATTCTGAATATTCCAATGGACGAGGAGACTCCTCCTGGTCGATACCTTAGGCC
>CAZRXT010000183.1:0-3376 GCA_964604035.1 uncultured Prolixibacteraceae bacterium
CCAAGAAGATTATTTTCCGCTACATATCGGAACCTATTGCCTGGTTCGACCGCCATGTTGTAGATGCTACCATGAACGGATTTGCCGGAGTAACCCAATTTGTTTCTTATCAAATCAGAGGGTTGCAATCGGGTAAGCTACACCAATATGCTTTCGTTTTCGTTGGCGGTGTAATCATTTTAGTGTTGATATTTGTGGCATTCATGTAAGAAAAAGAGATCGAAATGAACATACTAACGTTATTAATAATTGTTCCGCTTCTAACTATCATTGGAATTCTTTTCACCAAAGAGTTGAAGCAGACCCGCATGGTAAGTGCAATTGGCATGGGTATACAGCTTGTCATTGCTGCCGTTCTGGTGTTCCTTTACCTTGGAGAAAGAGAAGCAGGTAATGCCGCCGCTATGCTTTTTACTTACGATGCAATGTGGTTTCCAGCGTTGAACATCCATTACGCAATTGGTGTTGATGGGATTTCGGTTGCCATGATTGCTCTTACCGCAATTGTACTTTTTGCCGGGGTTTTTGCATCGTGGAAAACGGAAATACTTCCGCGCGAATTCTTTATCTCGCTGATATTACTTTCATCAGGAGTTTTCGGATTCTTCATTTCGCTCGATCTCTTCACCATGTTCCTGTTCTACGAACTTGCAGTGATACCAATGTACCTTCTGATTGGGCTTTGGGGCACCGGAAAGAAAGAGTATTCGGCAATGAAGCTAACCCTGATGCTTATGGGGGGTTCAGCCCTGCTTACCGTTGGAATTTTGGGAATTTATTTCTTCTCAGCTCCCGACGGAGGTGCTCTGACCTTCAATATTATGGAAATTTCAAAAATTAAGATACCTGTTGAAATGCAACGCTTCCTCTTCCCTTTCACCTTTATTGGGTTTGGGGTTTTGGGCGCACTTTTCCCATTCCACACTTGGTCGCCCGATGGTCACGCCTCGGCACCAACAGCCGTTTCGATGTTGCACGCAGGTGTATTGATGAAACTTGGAGGTTACGGTGCTTTCCGTGTTGCCATTTTCTTAATGCCCGAAGCTGCTCACGAACAAGCCTGGATTTTCTTAATCCTGACCGGCATCAGTGTGGTTTACGGGGCTTTTGGAGCTATTGCACAAAAAGACTTAAAATACATCAACGCATATTCGTCGGTTAGTCACTGCGGACTGGTATTGTTTGCCGTGCTGATGATGAACGAAACCGCCATGACAGGTGCCATCCTTCAGATGATCTCTCACGGATTGATGACAGCTCTTTTCTTCGCCCTTATTGGTATGATTTACGGACGTACACATACCCGTTTGGTGAACGAAATGGGTGGCTTGATGAAAGTACTTCCTTTCCTTGGTGTTGTTTGGGTGATTGCAGGTTTGGCTTCTCTCGGATTGCCAGGGTTGAGTGGATTTGTTGCCGAAATGACCATTTTTGTTGGCGCTTTCCAGCACGTTGACACATTCCACCGGATAATGACAATTTTGGCAACTACATCAATTGTGGTTACTGCGGTTTACATTCTCCGAGTTGTAGGAATGCTGCTGTTTGGCCCTATCAAAAACGAACATTTCCTCGAATTAAAAGATGCCAATTGGTACGAACGCCTTTCAACAGTAACTCTGGTTTTGGCCATTGCTGCTGTTGGTATTGCACCACTTTGGCTTTCAGATATGATTCAATTTAGCTTGACTCCCATTATCCAAAAGATTTCGGGGGTAGTTAGTACAGCAGGTATTTTTTAAACAGACACAAGTTACTTGAACCAAGACAAGGAAGGAGTTGAATTCAACAAACTTTTACATCTTGACTTCGGACTAGAAAACTTGAAATTTTACAATTTTAGACTTTAAAGAAATTACGATATGAGCTTTAGCGACATTCTTTTTATGAGACACGAAGTGGTGCTGACCATACTGGCACTATTAATTCTCATTATTGACCTGAACCTTAGCAATAAGAACAAGCACTTAATAATACCTGTATCACTGGGTCTGTTTGTCATCCACACCATTATCGGGTTCTTCCCTACTGAAGAGGTTTCACTCTTTGGCGGAATGTACCAGACCGATGCGTTACGCGGAATGATGAAAAACGTACTAAACGTTGGCGTTTTAATTGTGCTCTTTCAGTCGGTTACATGGTTGAAGAAGCCTGAAAACGAAGAAAAAATCAGCGAGTATTTCATTCTGTTGTTCAGTACGCTGATTGGGATGAACTTCATGATTTCATCGGGCGATTTCCTAATGCTTTACCTCGGTTTGGAACTGGCAACAATTCCTGTTGCTGCTCTGGCTGCTTACACCCATCATCAAACAAAATCGGCAGAGGCGGGTATAAAAATGCTGCTTTCATCTGCGTTATCGTCAGGAATTTTGTTGTTCGGGCTTTCGCTAATCTATGGCTCTACAGGTTCTGTTTATTACGACACCGTTGCAGCTAACTTTGGTGAGACACCGTTGCAAGTTCTTGCATTCATCTTCTTCTTTGCAGGAATGGGATTCAAAATGTCGCTTGTGCCTTTCCACCTTTGGACTGCCGATGTGTACGAAGGCGCACCAACCAATGTATCGTCTTATTTGTCGGTAATTTCGAAAGGAGCTTCAGCATTCATCCTCATCATTGTGATGTTTACTGTTTTCCCTGTTATTTCGCCCATTTGGAAAGACATTATTTACCTGATTACTATACTTACCATAACCGTTGGTAATCTTTTTGCTTTGAGGCAGAAAAACATGAAACGCTTCCTTGCATTCTCGTCTATTGCACAAGTTGGTTTCATTTTACTGGCAATTATTAGTGGTGCCAAAATTGGTATGACATCGGTTATCTATTTTATTCTAACCTACATCTTCTCTAACCTTGGAGCTTTCGGTGTTGTTTCAGCAATAGAAACAGCTACCGGCAAAGTAGACATGGACGACTACGATGGCCTTTACCATACCAATCCTAAGCTTAGTTTAATTATGACCCTTTCGATGTTTTCGCTGGCAGGTATTCCACCTGTTGCCGGGTTCTTCGGAAAGTTCTTCTTATATACCTCGGCGGCATCAGCAGGTTATTACTGGTTAATTTTTATTGCCGTTGTAAACACCATCATTTCGCTTTACTACTATTTGCTGGTGGTAAAAGCAATGTGGATAAACAAAAGCGAAAACCCAATTGCGCCTATTAAAAGCGACCTTCCTACCCGTATTGGATTAGTGCTTTGTGTTGCCGGTATTTTTGTGATCGGTTTCTGGAGCCAGATTTACGAATGGATTGACAAACTGGCATTCGGCATTGCCTTGAAATAATAATTCATCAATAAAAGGAATAGAGATGTTGACATCAAAACATATAGTAGAAGAGATAAACGGCATACGTTGCACGGTAATCG
>CAZRXT010000183.1:3476-5238 GCA_964604035.1 uncultured Prolixibacteraceae bacterium
TTGACATCAAAACATATAGTAGAAGAGATAAACGGCATACGTTGCACGGTAATCGAAAAAGGAATTTCGAAAGAGAGAGTTGCTTTTCTGAAAGACCTGCTTGAGTTTAACAAACTGGAGGTTGTGGTTGCTGAATCTGCCGAAGAGGGAGCTCCTTCGAGCTTTACGCTTGGTGTAACCGACGTTGTTTTTAATCCAACAATTGCCGTTTACGAAATGAGCCTCAAAACCCGCGACGGCAAAAGCGTTTCGCCTGCATATTGGGAGCAATACACTACTGAAATTGTTGACGAATACTGGACATTCATAAAGAAATAGAAGAAAGTTCCCCCCGGAACTGCATGCATTTTAAATATGTCAAAAAGGAAAGCCACGGCTTTCCTTTTTTTGTTTCAACAATCAAGAAGTGAAATTCATTTGGGAACTTTTATATTTGCTAAGAGAAGTAAACAGGCTATGAACAGAAAAATTCGATTTGAAGATTTAGGCGTTTCGGGGTACAAAAAAACATGGGATTATCAGGAAACGCTCATGCAGCGGGTAATTGACCAGAAACTCGACAAGAAAACAAACCCCGAAAAAGAGAGCGATAACTACCTGCTTTTTGTTGAACACCCGCATGTGTACACGCTTGGGAAAAGTGGCGACGAACAAAACCTATTGCTCAACTACATTCAGTTGCAGGCTGCCCATGCCGAATTTTTCCACACCAACCGCGGTGGCGATATTACATACCACGGCCCCGGACAGATTGTAGGCTACCCTATTTTCGATCTCGAGAACTTTAACATAGGCCTGCGCCGTTATATTTTCCTGATGGAAGAGGCCATTATCAAAGCCATTGCGGAATATGGACTTACTGGCGGTCGCGACGAAAAAGCGACAGGCGTTTGGCTCGATGCCGGGACACCCAGTGCCCGTAAAATTTGTGCCATTGGTGTAAAAAGTTCGCGTTTTGTAACCATGCACGGCTTAGCCCTCAACGTAAATACCGACCTATCGTACTTTCAGCACATCAATCCGTGCGGCTTTACCGACCGTGGCGTTACCTCAATCGAAAAAGAGCTGGGCGCAAAGCAAGATTTCGAAGCCGCAAAAAAAGTGGTACTTGAGAAGATGATTGAAGTTTACGAAGGAAATCTTTCTTCATAACTAAACGAATGTCATTTCTATATTTAAAAACTATTTCGGAATCGTTACTTTTGAAAGAATAAAATCCGCAAGCAATGAGCAAAATACGAATCAAGAACTTTGGCCCCATTAAAGAAGGTTATCTCGAAGACGATGATTTTCTCGACATAAAAAAGGTAACCATATTCATTGGCAACCAGGGAAGCGGCAAAAGCACCGTAGCAAAGTTGATTTCGACAATGATGTGGTTGGAGAAAGCATTGAACAGAGGAGATATAGAAGGGTTTTCCTATCAAAACTTTTGGAACATTTTTAAATACCAAGGAGTTTATGAATATTTTTATAACTCTTATCTAAAATCAAGAGATAATAATCCTTGCCAAACGAAACTTGAATACACGGGAGATGAATTCTCTATTATCTATCCTGATAAGACATTTCCAAGGATAGAATCTGTAAACGATGGCCAGTACATCACTCCTAAAATAATGTATGTTCCTGCGGAGAGAAACACTCTAAGTTCTATTACGAATATAAAAGGACTACCCGAACATCTGCTATCTTTTTATGAAGAGCTAAGGCGAGCGAACAAAGATCTTAAGGGCGAACGATTAAAATTACCCATTAACGA
>CAZRXT010000184.1:0-5229 GCA_964604035.1 uncultured Prolixibacteraceae bacterium
ATTCAATTACTGAAGTTGAATTAAATACCGTTGTTGAACAGACAATTTCGAATTACGGCCCCCATTTTAAAGCAAAAAATGTTGTTTGCACATTTGAACCATCAGAAGAGAAACTAATGGTTGATGCCGATCGCGAAGCTTTAATCGAAACACTTATCAACCTTATCGACAATGCCGTAAAATACGGAAAGGAAGAAGACAAAAAGGTTGAAATCCGAAGCAAAAAACTAAGTAACAAGGTTGTGCTTGAAGTGCATGATAACGGAATTGGCATTTCGAAGCGCAACCAAAAGCGGATTTTCGACAAGTTTTACCGAGTAACACATGGAAATCTGGCACACCAGGCCAAAGGTGCCGGGTTAGGTTTAAATATCGTAAAGAATAACATGAAAGCATTTAATGGGAAAGTGGGCGTAAACAGCGAACCGGGCGTTGGAAGTTGCTTCAGCCTTATCTTTCCTCAACCAACACACAAACAAGTATGATAAAGATTTTAATCATTGAAGATGAGCCAGCTATGCTTGCAGGATTATGCGACAACCTCGAATTTGAAGGCTACACGGTTCAAACTGCCGACAGAGGCGACAGCGGACTAAAGCTTTGGGAAGCCAACGAGTTCGACCTTATACTGCTTGATGTTATGTTGCCTGGTCTATCGGGCTTTGAGGTATTGAAGCAAGGCCGGAAAATGAAACTCGAAACGCCGGTCATACTGCTTACTGCCCGTGGCGAAGAGATGGACAAAGTGCGCGGTCTTGAACTTGGCGCCGACGACTACATTACCAAACCTTTCAGCCTCATGGAATTAATGGCACGCATTAAAGCTATTTTGCGCCGTTCTCAGAATGGGACTTCAACCAACAGCAACGAATTCATTGAAATAGGACATCTGAAAGTATCGTTTAAAACCCTCGAAGCATCCGACGAAAACGGAGCGGTAAAAATGTCGCACAAAGAGTTCGAAATACTTCAATATCTGTACAAACACACGGGGATGATTGTAAGCCGCGAAAACCTACTCGACTCGGTTTGGGGCGACGAGTACCAGCCAATTGCCCGCACAGTCGACAATTTCATTCTGCGGTTACGCCAAAAAGTCGACCGCGACGATCAGAACCACATTATTACCGTTCATGGCGTAGGCTATAAGCTTGTGCTTTAAAGATTTCGCAAACAATTAGCTTACACTGAATTCTTCGATTAAATTTTGGCTACTTGCAAATCTTTTAGTTGTGACAATTTGTGACAATTCGAAACATTGTATGACTAAATCTATACATCAGGGTGAAATATCAGCAATAGTTTTGTAATGTGAATTAAGGACAACCACTCATCAAAATTTAGCCATGGAAAATGAGCCATATAAAAAGTTCCTCATTCACATTAAATAGTCATGAAAACACAAACTTTAAAATTTTTAGCAATGAAAACACAAAACTTTTTAATCGCAACAATCTTCTTTCTAACAAGTGTACTTTTTGCAAATGCAACGCCGGCAAAATACCCAATGGTAAGTAATACCGACGATCTGAAATCGGTTATCGAGAAAACAATCAAAACTGATTACAAAGAGCCAGGTAATTTTCTGAACAACAAAGAAATTAACTATCTGAGAGACCACGTTCAACTCTGTTTTATGATCGACTCTAACAAAGAGATCAAGATTATCACCGCTAAAAGCAAAAAAAGTGTCTCTTCAGAATACATCAAGCAGTTGCTCGACAAAAAACAGATCAACATCGATGAAAGTATGATCAGCAAATACTACAAATTGAACATTACCATGGAATACAACGCATTTTAATTAACCACGCAAACCTGTTTCAACATGAAGCGAACATACCAACTTTCGATAATCCTTCCCATGTTACTACTGCTTATAACATCAAACGTTAAAGCAAGCGACTGGACATACATTGCAAGCCTTGAAGGTCAGTGGCAATTTAGTGTAGGAGACGATCCAGACTGGGCAAAACCTTCGACCGATGTTTCGGGTTGGGACAGGATTTTTGTTCCGGCAGCATGGGAACGCTACTATGAAGGCTACAACGGTTATGGCTGGTACCGAAAAGATTTCAGCATAAAATCGTTGCCCGCCGAAGGACCAATTGCACTGTTTCTTGGATGTATTGACGATGTAGACGAAGTATTTATAAACGGCGTTAAAGTGGGCCAAACCGGCAGCTTTTTTCCACACTTCAAATCGGCTTACAATGTTGAACGAAAATACGATATCCCCCGTAAGCTACTCAAACCCACCAACAATGTAATTGCCGTAAGGGTTTACGACGAAGGCCGCGATGGCGGAATAGTTTCGGGAAGGCGAATCGGAATTTGTTACGATAACGACAATTCACTTCTCTCTGTTAATTTAAGCGGAAAGTGGAAATTCTCGACATACCGTCAGAGCAACGTTAACAACGAAAACTTTGACGACAGCAAATGGGGCACAATGGATGTTCCCGGAACATGGGAATCGCAAGGCCTACCCGACCACGACGGATATGGATGGTACCGCAAACGGTTCACAATTCCGACAAACCTGAACTCGCAGAAGTTATATTTGGTTCTGGGGAAAATTGACGACACCGACAGAGTCTACTTTAATGGAAATCAGCTTGGCCGCACCGAAAGCCGAAACTATAACATAAGAACCAATGCCGATTACCGGAAAAACAGGATTTACGAAATCCCATCAAGAATGCTGAAAGCTGATAATGTTGTAGTTGTAGAAGTGAACGACTACAAAGGAGTTGGTGGAATTTACGAAGGTCCGGTAGGAATTATGACCGAAAAAGATGTCGAAATTTATTCCGACAGACTAAAAAAAGAGTCTCATGAATTCAATTCATTTTGGGAGTTCATTGATTACGCTTTCGACTAAAAAAGAAGTGTTCCGACAGTGCAAATAGGTTGAACAACAGTCAAAAAAGAACAACGATGAGAAAAATCATATACATCATAGCCGCACTCATAGCTTCGCTGCTGATTTCAAAGCTTGCAAAAGCGTCAGATTATAATCAGCAAATCAACATCGAAGGGAAATGGAGCTTTAAAATTGGCGACGACCCCGATTGGGCATCTGCCCGGTTCAACGATTCGGACTGGACAAAGATTGAAGTCCCATCGCGTTGGGAAGATGAGGGTTTTCAGGGTTACGATGGTTATGCCTGGTTCCGAAAAACGGTTACTATTCCGCTGTCGTTCAAAGATCAGAAGGTAATTCTCGAACTTGGGTATATCGACGATGTAGACGAAGTGTTCTTCAACGGAGAGAAAATTGGGCAAACAGGTTCATTTCCTCCCTACTATTCAACAGCATACAACGCTTTCCGCAAGTACGAAATCCCCGGTAGGCTAATCCGCATCGATGGAAAAAACACCATTGCAGTTAGGGTTTACGATTCGGGGCTCGAAGGTGGTATTGTACGCGGAAATGTCAGAATTGGGGCTGCCGGAATAATTATTGTCCCCGAGGTTGATCTTTCGGGAAAATGGGCGTTCAGTAAAGGGCGCAGCTACAACAGCACTTCGGCAAAGCAGATACTTGTACCCGGACAGTGGGAAAACCAAGGCTTTGATGGTTACGACGGTTATGCTGCCTACTCGCGAAAAGTTGAATTGACAAAACAACAGACCGATCAGAAAATGGTTATGCTGGCAGGCCGTATTGACGATGCCGACGAACTATACATAAACGGTCAATTTATTGGCTCGACCGGGGGATACAAAACACAAGAAACAGGTTGGAGCCACAAAGAGTTCAGAAACTATACAATACCCGCCGGAGTTTTAAAACCTGGCAACAACTATATCGAGATCAGAATTTACGACTCGGGCAGCGAGGGCGGAATACTTGAAGGGCCAGTTGGGCTGATTTCTCAAACCAAATTCATTCAATTCTGGAAAGCAAAACGTATTCGATACTAGATTATTTAGATTTAATTTCTCTTAAAAGCGGGCTATGTGCAAATTGCAACAGGCTCGCTTTTTTTGTTGTAATGCTAAATTGTTTAACTAATGATCAAATTCAATTGCTTTTACTTAATCTTTTAGATGAGGTGCTTTCGTTTTTCAAAAAAAAACAGACATTTGTTTTTCTAAAAAGATATAGAATGACGATTGACGAAATACAACAAGATATTGTTTCTGAGTTCTCGGCCTTTGATGACTGGATGGACAAATACTCCTACCTTATTGAAATGGGCAACGAACTTGCACCGATCGACGAAAAATACAAAACAGAACAAAACCTGATTAGGGGCTGCCAGTCGCAAGTGTGGATAAATGCTGAATATGCCGATGGAAAACTTCTTTTCCAGGGCGAAAGCGATGCACTAATTGTGAAGGGGCTTGTGGCATTAATGCTAAGAGTTGTAAACAACCAATCGCCTGAAGATGTGATGAATTCAGAATTCTACTTCATCGATAAAATCGGACTGAAAGAACACCTCTCGCCCACCCGCTCAAACGGATTGCTGGCAATGGTTAAACAAATTAAACTTTACGCTGTTGCTTACAACAAATTGAATAGTTAAAATTTTGAATATGACTGAAACAAACGATCAAAGGATACTCGACATTATTGAGATGCTGAAGGAAGTTTACGATCCTGAAATTCCAGTGAATATCTACGACTTAGGGTTAGTTTACAGCGTTGAAGTTGACGAAGACGGAATGGCAAATGTTTTAATGACGCTTACTGCCCCGGGTTGCCCTGTTGCCGATATGATTGTGCAGAACGTATATGAAAATGTAATATCGGTTGAAGGTGTTACAGATGCCAACATTGAACTGACCTTTGAACCGGCCTGGGATAAATCGATGATGAGCGAAGAAGCAAGACTAGAACTGGGATTCTTCTAAATCAGAAAACAGCTCTTCAGACTTATTTTATGCCTTGCTTAATTGGTGTCTCCAATTGACTTTTTTTGTTTGGTAAATATACATATTTTGCTATCTTTGAATTAATTAAACACAACACACCATTTTGGAGCAACAGACTTCGAGTGTGCGTTTAATTCAAAGTCTTCTTCGTTTAACACCTATCGGGTTAAATTTTAATGCCTATCAAAATTTATTTTAATACCTGTCAAAAATATTTTTAATACCTATTAGAATTATTTTTGATACCTATAAAAGTTCAAAAAGCTTTTCTAATTAATTCAATAAGTAAAGCTACTTTTTTCAATGATGTCTAAACATAAATTCAATAACAAACGCTACTTC
>CAZRXT010000185.1:0-5208 GCA_964604035.1 uncultured Prolixibacteraceae bacterium
TCCAGACAACCGAAAACAAAACCGAAGGAACAAAAGCTGAGTCGTTAATGATTGCAGGTCTTTTTGTAATTTATGGTAAAGACTATGTGGATTTGTGCAAAAAGCTAGGTAAAGATGCTGAAGCTGTTCGTGCTCAAGCTCATGTAGATGCAATGATTGAAGCAACAAAAAAATATGGTTGGGATGGCGATTGGTTTATTCGTGCTTACGATTACTATGGAAAGAAAATAGGTAGTAACGAAAACGAAGAAGGAAAAATCTTCATCGAATCCAACGGTTGGTGTACAATGGCCGGAATTGGTAAGGAAGAAGGTCTTTGCGAAAAAGCTCTCGATTCAGTAAAAGAAAGACTTGACAGTAAATATGGTATTGTGCTAAACAATCCTGCGTTTACCAAATATTACATTGAATACGGCGAAATTTCCAGCTATCCAGCAGGATACAAAGAAAATGCCGGTATATTCTGCCACAATAATCCTTGGATAATCATTGGCGAAACAGTAATTGGACGCGGTGATCAGGCTTGGGAATATTATCAGAAAATATGTCCTTCGTACCTCGAAGATATCAGCGATCTTCATAAAACTGAACCTTATGTATATGCTCAAATGGTTGCAGGAAAAGATGCATTTAAACCGGGCGAAGCAAAAAATTCATGGTTGACCGGAACTGCTTCTTGGAACTTCTACGCAATTAGTCAGTATATTTTGGGCATAAAACCTGATTATGATGGCTTAATGATTGACCCATGTATTCCTAAAGAATGGGATGGTTTTGAAATTACCCGTAAGTTCAGAGGTGCTACCTACGAAATTAAAGTGGTGAATAAGAACCATGTAAACAAAGGAGTTGCAAAAGTTGTTGTTGACGGTCAAGAACAAAATTCGAACATATTACCAATATTCAAATCTGGGGGAACCCACTCAGTTGTCGTTGAATTGGGATAGTTAAATAAACCTACTATTATTTTGTAAAAGCTGCATCAGATTTTGGTGCAGCTTTTTTTTCTATATTTGGGTAAAACAGATATTTTATGACTGAAATATTCTCACAATTTCCTGATACCGATTTTTTCAACTACGTCATTCTTCCAATTGTTATTTTTTGTGCGCGAATATGCGATGTAACTTTTGGAACATTTCGTATTGTAATGGTGTCGAAAGGACAAAAGCTTTTAGCTCCTTTACTTGGTTTTTTTGAAGTTCTTATTTGGATTATAGTGATAGGTAATGTTATGCAGAACCTCGACAACTGGATTTGTATCATTGCGTATGCAGGCGGTTTTGCAACAGGTAATTACATAGGGCTCCTTATTGAAGAAAAGGTGGCAATGGGAATAGTAAAGATTCAAATTATTACAACAAAACCTGCTCTGGAATTGATTCAAAAACTCAAAGATGCAGGTTATGGTGTTACTCATCACGAAGCCGAAGGTGCCTTAGGTCGTGTAAATATCCTTCATAGTATTTTAAACAGACACGAAATTTCTACTGTTGTAAATTTAATTCTCCAATATAATCCAAATGCCTTTTACTCAATTGAAGATGTAAAATATGTAAGTAAAGATGTAAAATCTTTATTTTCAACAAAAAACAGGTTGAGAATTGGTAAATAACTAAATATAAATATCGCGTGACCCCTGTTTAATAAATTCATAGTCTTTCATAAACTCGTTGAAAATTCGACCTTCGTTTTTCATGAAGAAATTTTGATTTCGAATCTCACCTATCTCCTGCTCTATTAGTTTTTCGCCGAGAGCTTTTGTCTCTGGCGAAGCATAATCATCTAAATATTCACGGAAAGTAAGCACTGCATTCAGCTTACAGAATTTGCCTTCAACACAATGCTTTAACATCCCCATAATTTTATCGCCAGTTCTGCCACAACGATATCCTGCTGTACAAAACGATGAAATCATCCCCATTTCGGCAACTTCTTTTATTATTTCGTCCAGACTGCGGGGATCACCAATTGTGAATTGTTCAGAGCTTAAATCTTTAGTATTTTTTGCTTCCTGATAAGCTCCAATTCCAATTTTAGTCGATGCATCTGTTTGTGTACAACCTAATTTGATAAGTTCTCTCTTAATTTCTGGATTTTCTCGGGCAGTGATTATCAACCCAGGATAAGGAAGCGCCAACCGTAAAACAGCTACAACTTTTTTAAAATCATCGTCATTGACCAAATATTTCGATTCGGTACTCAGAGGCGAACCAAGTGCAGGAGTAATTCGCGGTACCGAAACGGTGTGTGGCCCAACTCCAAAAACACGTTCCAAATCGGCAGCGTGCGATACTAAGCCTAATACTTCATATCGCCAATCGTAAAGTCCAAAGAGAGCTCCAATCGAAACATCATCAACACCAGCTTCCTGAGCACGGTGAAGCGCGTAAAGCCTCCACTGATAATCGCCTTTCAATGTATTTGCTGGATGAACTTTGGCATAAGTCTCTTTGTGATAGGTTTCCTGAAATACCTGATAAGTTCCAATGCCGGCTTGTTTCAGCAATTTTAGATCGTCAATGCTCATTGGTGCAGCATTAATATTTACCCTTCTAATGCTTGATATTCTTCCACTTATAGGTGCTTTCCGTTCAACTGAATAAACTGCCCTAATAGTATCGGCCATGTAATGAACATCAGATTGGGGGTGTTCTCCATAAACCATAATCACACGCTTATGACCGTTGTCGAGAACAAATTCAGTCTCTTTCCGTATCTCATCAAGTGTAAGTATCCTTCTTTTTTCGTGTTCATTTTCTGTACGGAAACCACAATAAGCACAGTTGTTTACACATAAATTTGAACAATAAAGCGGAGCAAAAAATACAATCCGATTGTCGTAAACTTTTCTTTTTATTTCTAGGGCTGCTTCATTAATTTCATTCCAAAGATCATTATCGGTAACGAAAAGCAATTTTGCAGTTTCATCTATTGTTAACGACTGAATATCCTTTGCTTTTTGAATGATTGCCCGAATCTCTTCTTTTGTTGAATTCTGATTATTGCTTAATGCATTAGTAAGCAGTTCGTTGTTGATGAAATCTTTACCAGATTGGAGGAACTTTGAATTTTCGTCAGTTTTGATAACGCCTCGAATCCAATCTTTTGCAGAAACTTGACTCATTTGTTTAAATTTTGATGTAAAAGTATTCCTAATAATGATCAAAGAAACAGGAGTTCCTCAAAAATTGTTTGCTCTTTGTCACTAGTAAGTGAATAAAAAACAAAAAGGATAGAAAAAATCCTATCCCTTTCAAACCTAACTATATCTAACTAAACCAAACTTATGAAATCTTTTTTTTTGCCTTCTAATCTGATCACTTTTGATGCGATAAAGATATGTTTTAAAACATTAACTTGTGAGATTCGTGCAAATAAAAGTCAAATTGACTTTCAATATTAATTTAATTTTAAATTGGGTTCAAAGCACTGATAAATGCGTTTTCGTTTTAATATTGTATTTGATATATAAACAACCGTTGATAGGTTTATAAATCTGTATTAACTGAAACTTTAATAGCGATGCAATTATTCAGAAAATCAGGCATTTTATTACATATTAGTTCATTACCATCAGCTTTTGGCATTGGCGATTTGGGGCGAGAAGCCTATAACTTTGTTGATACTCTTTCAAAAAATGGAATGAAAATTTGGCAGATTTTGCCATTGGGGCCCAATGGTCCCGGAAATTCTCCTTATCAGGCTTATTCTGCCTATGCTGGCGATCCTATTTTGATCTCGCCTGAAATGTTAGTTGACTGGGGCTTATTGTCAAAAGAAGTTTTTTCTACAACTCCCCTATTTAATGATGTCTCGGTTGATTTTGAAAAGGTTACTGAATGGAAAACAAACATATTCCGACTAGCTTGGCAAAATTTTCAACTTAATGCCGACCCCTCTTTTATTAATGAATATCAAGCTTTTCTGAACGAACATGGTTGGTGGCTTAACGATTATGCACTGTATGCTGCTTGTAAAATAGAATTCGATGGTTTAGCCTGGAATAAGTGGCCTAATGATTTAGTTGAAAGGAATCAAAATGCTCTGGACAGTTACAAAATCGAATTAAAGGATAACTATGAATTTGAACGTTTTGTGCAATTTCTCTTTTTTAGGCAATGGTTTCGGTTGAAAAATTATGCAAATGAAAAAGGGATTCAAATTTTTGGCGACTTGCCTCTTTATGTTTCTCTTGATAGTTCAGATGTTTGGGGAAATCAAAGGTTGTTCCTTCTTGATAAAAATGGCGAACCTTCAATGGTTGGAGGTGTTCCGCCCGACTATTTTTGTGAAGATGGTCAATTATGGGGAAACCCGGTGTACGATTGGAATGAGATTGAAAAAAATAATTTCCAATGGTGGCTTGCCCGACTTTACTTCAATTTCCACATGTTCGATTTGGTGCGGATTGATCATTTCCGTGGATTGGAATCATTTTGGGCAATTCCGGCAGATTCAAAAACGGCCAGAGTTGGGCAATGGTTGCCGGCAAAAGGGTTTGAGTTATTGAATATTTTGCAATCGCAATTAGTGAAATTGCCAATCATAGCTGAAGATTTGGGTATTATAACCCCAGAGGTTGAATATCTTAGAGATCATTTTAATTTGCCGGGAATGAAAGTTTTGCAGTTTGCTTTCACTTCAGACTTTACCAATGAACATCTTCCTCACAATATCACCTCCCAAAATATTATTTATACAGGAACTCACGACAATGATACCATAATTGGCTGGTGGATGTCGATTGATGCAGAAGAAAAGAAGTTGGCTAATAGCTATTTAAGTGCCAATAAAGTAACTATTTCCGAACGATTAATTACCTACGCATGGGCATCGGTTGCCGAGATTGCTATTCTTCCTCTTCAAGATTTAATGCTGCTTGATGGTTCTGCAAGAATGAACGTACCTGGTATCGCCTCTGGAAATTGGAGTTGGAGATTTCGAAAAAATCAGCTCAGGAAAAATCATTGGGAATTTATCAAAAAGTTGAATGTCAGATATAACAGATAGTATGTGCAAGGTTTACACAATTGGCGAAACAACTTACGATATTGTTTTTAGGAATAACCAACCCATTAGTGGAATTGTTGGTGGAAGTGCCTTAAATACATCGGTTTCTCTTGGTCGATGTGGCTTTCCTGTTAATTTTATTTCAAGTGTTGGTTCTGATCATATTGCAGATATATCTCTCAATTTTTTATTGGA
>CAZRXT010000186.1:0-2878 GCA_964604035.1 uncultured Prolixibacteraceae bacterium
GCCGTAAGCGACAGCATTATTCCGCCAACTTTCATCTTCCGTGCTACCCACTTTGCCGATTTCCCTTTGTGTAAGTACAAGGCCACACAAGTAACGATAAATACCAGCGAAAGCGCGGCCAGAATGATTGGTAAGGTTATTTTCTTGATTTCCATATTGAGGTTTATTTATTCTGAAACAGATGGATTGTAAACTTTCCCGATGAAGAGGATTGAATTGGTATCGTCTTCAACAATTGCAAACAGGAACGAGCGGTCGATGCGGATAGTTCCCGCAGGTCCGATAGATGTCATTTCGAACTCAACAGAAGTTGCGGCTGCCGCTTCGCTACCTTCTTCGTCGGTTTTAATGTAGCTTTTGTGGTTCACTTTCGAAATAAAAATACCGGCATCAGTAATATTCTTGAAGTTTGCCAAGTCTGAATTGAACGCATCGGTCATTCCAAGTTCGGCCAGTTCGTCGTTCAGTACGTTTTTGTAGCTGAACTCAAACTTTGGAAAATAAATTTCGCGTTCGGTTTCGGTGCTGCTTTCAAGTGTTTCGAAATTGGTTTTCGAAATCAGAGGGGCAATATCGTTGGTTGTGTAACCTTCTTCGGGCAGGAATATTACCATGTTGAACTTTCCTTGTCCGTAAGGAAGTTTAATTACCGAATACTTCTCTTCGTTGTAGTACGACAGGTTCACGTCGCCAATCATGGTTTCGGTGTTGATTTTTGTTCCATTGTCGAGAGTGAACTCCACCTTCTTGGTTTGCGACTTTTTAAATTGTGATTTCCATTCGCCTTTGAAATAGACCGCGTTGATCAGGAACATTACGTTGTCGGATGTTACTTCGTCTATAATCTGGTCAATTTTCCCGTTGGTTTTGTCCTTCACCCAATTGTTCATCATATCTTTCGCAGCATCGGGCTTCTGTGGGTCGTAGCTGTTTACCACGGCATTGTAAAAGGTTTTATTATTGCTGATGAAATCGGTTTTCGGAGCGAAGTCTTTCCGGTACCACACCGAGTTTGCAATTTGCATCTTCACTTTCGAATCGTGGCTTTCGAGGCCGTTCACAATTGTTTGGTTGCTTTCGTTAATGTCGGTGGTCGATAGCCCTTCGTACCCAAGCATACTTTTCATCTGTTCGTAAGTGCTACCGTCGGCCCCGTTCAGAGCCATCGATAGGGCCTGACTAACGCTCAACGGCGAAATCATCAGGTTCTTATTGGCATCTTCTGTCGAAAGCACTTTCTCGAAAAGGTTATATCCGAAAAGGTTGTTGTTCTCGACCAGTAAAGCCGATTTCTCGTTGAGTACAATGTCGGTTGCTTTCTTTTCTGCTTTAAACCAGTCGCAACTGGTAAGGGAAAGTAGCAATGCTGCTGCAATAATTGCGTTTGTTTTCATCTTAAATAAAATAGTTGATTTTCTGGCTAGATGCACTTTCAAGCAAAAGGGTTGCGCCGCAGGTATCTTTTTGATTGCGACAAAAAAATGTTGATCCAACGCAACCATTTCCAAATGCACTTCATCAGTAAGGTTGAATTTAGAAAAACTGGGCATGAAGGGAATAAAAATTTTACCATTGGTTTTTGCGCTGGCATTTTGGAGCTGTAATTCAGATTCAGATACTGTCAACAAAGATGTTAAACTATTGTCGGTAAACCAATCGGGTTGCAACAATCAGAAGAGCGTTGCTGCTGATTCTTTGTCAGAAAGGATAGTTGTCAAAGCTCTTGGCGATGGCCGATACAGTATTGAACACCTCAATTCGTGGTTCAACTGTTGCTTGTCCGAAGGAATTGCCATTGATGCCTGGTTCAGAAACGACACCCTGTTTTTTAGCGAAAGAGAGAAGGTGATGGGAACGTGTAAATGCATTTGCCCTTACGATGTTTCTGCCGAAATTGGAAACCTTGCCGATGGCGATTACGTTCTTTGTATTATTAAGGCCACAACTTATTTGGGTACAGCCAATCTGTTTTTTAACAAAACCCTGAATGAAGAGATTCTTGTTTCGGAATTGACAGATAACCTGTAATTTTACACTTTATAAAGAAGTTGTACCCATTATTTTGTAACGAAACTGAGGCAATTGGAAGAGCTTGAGATTTTAATAACCGATTGTAAAGCCGGGAAACGCGAAGCTCAGTCGCGCCTGTACCAGTTGTATGCTCCAATGTTGTTTGGGGTATGCCTCCGTTATTCGCGCGACAGAACCGAAGCCGAAGATTCGCTGCACGAAGGTTTTGTGTTGATATTCAATAAAATTGATCAGTTTGCGTTTAAAGGTTCTTTCGAAGGGTGGATGAAAAAGATCATGGTAAACCTCTCGTTGGAAAAGTGCCGTACCCGGTTCAAAATGCAATCGGTCGAAGATATTTCAATTTATGATTCCCAATTGGCCGATGCCGATGTTTATGCCGACATGAATGCCGCAAAGTTGCTTGAGCTGATTCAAAATTTGCCGCCTCAGTACCGGTTGGTTTTCAATATGTACGCCATTGATGGATATTCGCACAAAGAAATTTCGCAGGAATTGGGCATTGCCGAAGGAACTTCGAAATCGAACCTGGCCAGGGCTCGAAAAATTTTACAGGACAAAGTTGTTGAAATGGGTTATATAGGAAGAGTATATGCAGAATAGTGAGAAAAAAATAGACAATTTGTTTCAGGATAAGTTTGCTGATTACATGGTTGTTCCGCCTGTTGAGGTTTGGGACAAAATTGAAGCAAGCCTCGACGAAAAAAAGAAAAAGCGGAGGGTATTCTTCATTTGGGGAATGTCGTCGGCGGCTTCGTTGCTACTTGCTTTTCTGGGTGGATGGTATTTTTCGAACCACTTAAGCACTTCGCCCGAGTTGGTTTCGGCAGTAACCAATTCGTCTTCA
>CAZRXT010000186.1:2978-5146 GCA_964604035.1 uncultured Prolixibacteraceae bacterium
GAACCACTTAAGCACTTCGCCCGAGTTGGTTTCGGCAGTAACCAATTCGTCTTCATCAAAAGTTGTACAAACTGATAGTCGTGCTGTAAGTCCGGATCAAAATATATTGCTTCAACAACCTGTATCGAAAAATTATGCAGCTGTTTCATCATCAAAAGAAATGAAGGCTGTTCAGCATGTTAAGCAAGATGAAACAAGCGAACAAGCCACTGTAAAACCCAATTTCTTTGACCGGCTTTTGAATTCAAGGAACACGCTTTTGAAGTCAAAAGACTCCGATTATTCGCTCGTTGCAATGAATTCGAACAATGCTGGTGAAGATCTTTCAGCAAAAGACAGGGCTATTATTGAAGCAAACATGGCCATTGCGAAAAATGTAAATCGCGAAAAGAAATCGAGCAACTGGGCTGTAGGAGTTCAGGCTTCGCCGGCATACAGGTTCAATGCTTCCGAAAAGACCGATTATCCCTTAACGGGGACATCAGTAGTAAACCAGGCAAATTCCGATCAGTATGTTACAAACGTAATGGGAGGGTTAACGGTCGAATATAGCAGCGGCAACAGGTTGTCGTTTCAGAGTGGAATAAGTTATGGCGAAGTTTCTCAACGGAGCGGGAAAGTTGGGGTTGCTTATTCGGGCCACAATCTATTCAGCGGAGCTTTGTCGGAAAGTGTAGAGTATGATAATACGAAAAACTTTTTTGCATCTTCAAACACAACAACCAATGTAGCCCTAAGTGCCAATATTGGTGTAGCAAACATTGAGTTACCTGCCGGTACCCAAGTTGCTTTGGCAGGTTCATCAACAGATTTTGCCCGTGAAGAAGTTCAGAATTACGACTTCGACCAGCGAGCAGGCTATGTTGAAGTGCCGTTCAACCTGCGTTTTATGCTTATTGAGCAACGCATGGGGCTTTATGTTTTAGGCGGTCTCAATACAAATATTTTGGTGTCGAATACCGTTGCGCTGGGCAGCGAAACTGAAGTTGTTGCCAAAGGCCAGATTGAAGGTTTAAATCCGATGACATTCAGCAGCAATCTTGGTCTTGGGTTTAATTACGCCATAACGAAACACTTTAATTTCTCGCTCGAGCCAATGCTTAAGTTTCAGCTCACATCGCTAAACAGCCAGTCGGTTTATAACTCAAAGCCCTATACAGCTGGTGTTTTTACCGGTTTATCGTATAGTTTCTAGCACTTTCGGGCAATTAAAACAAATAGGGGAAAGCTTCGTAACTCTTCGTTAATCTCTTTTTTTATGGCAAGTTCGTTTGTGTAGAATGTTGTTTCAAACCCTGCTTCTTTCAAAAGTTTTATGGTTGCCTCTTTTTCGAACCCGAGGTGGGGAATTGTGTCGTCGTTGTGGAACGAGCCATCTTCTTTGTCAAGGTCTATCCAGCAAAACGAACCGTCATCTTTGAGAGCTTCGTTGAATTTCGAAAGGAGCAACTTCAAGTCGGCAACATGGTGCATTACAAGCATCGAAAAGATGAAATTGTAGCCCTGTTCTATTTTTTCGAGTTGGCTGAAATCAGCATTCAGAAGTTTAACGTTTTTATAATCATAGTAATTTCTCTTTTTTTCAACTTGCTCAAGCATCCCTGTCGAGCTGTCGCAAAAAATTACGCTGCCTACTTTATCAATCAGGCTATAACCAAGCAGCCCTGTTCCACAGCCATAATCAAGTATTTCATCTGTTTTCTGAAAATCGATTTTACTGAGAATTATGTTACTTACATTTTCAACTAATTTAATTCTTCGCGGGTTTTCGTCCCATGTTGCAGCTCTGTTATCGAATGAATTTCCCATTTTTATCCAACTATTTTTAGTTTTATCCGTTACTTTTGTGGTTTGCAATCTACATAAAAAAGGGAAATAGATGTCTTCAAAAAATATCATTATTATTTTATCGTCAGCGGCGTTGGTTGTTATCGTTTTGTTAGCGTTTACAAAGCCTGCTGATAATTCTTCAGATTCAAATTTGCCAACAGAACCGGCTACTGTTGCCGTTCAAAATGTAATGGCACCTCCAATTCCTTCAAAATTAGATTTTGCCGGAGAAGATATGCCTTTAGATGAGTTTGATGTGTATGAACGAATTGATAGAGAGTTAACAATCAATACATTTTATCATTCTCAAATTATCAAGTTCTTGAAACTAACCCCAC
>CAZRXT010000187.1:0-5129 GCA_964604035.1 uncultured Prolixibacteraceae bacterium
ATTGTCGCTCAATTTCTGTAATGTTTCTTTCTTGTATTTTGTTTCAACCAGAATTGACACATTGTAGTGGCTTCCTCCATAAGAAATCATCCTTACTGGAATGCCCTCAATAGCATCAAAAATTAATTTAGAGAAAACAGTTGCTTCCGAAATCATATCACCAACAACACATACAATTGTAAGTTCCCTGTCAACTTCTACCTCACCTAATTCATTCAAATCGGCAAGTATTTTGTCCAAATTTTTATCGTTATCTATTGTAAGCGAAATGGCAACTTCAGAGGTAGTAATCACATCAATAGAAGTTTTGTATTTCTCAAAAATGTCGAACACTGTACGAAGGAAACCATAAGCCATAAGCATACGGTATGATCGGATTCTGATTGCAATAATACCATCTTTAGCTGCAACAGCTTTTAACCCAGCTCCACTATTATCGTTTGAAATTAAAGTTCCTGGATCCGATGGACTCATTGTGTTTTTTAACCGAACAGGAATATTTGCTTCTTTAGCTGGCAAAACAGTTAGTGGGTGAAGGATTTTTGCACCAAAATAAGCCAACTCGGCAGCCTCAACAAACAGCAAGTTATCAACTCTTGTTGTTCTATTTACGATACGAGGGTCGTTATTATGAAGCCCATCGATATCTGTCCAAATCTGAACTTCTTCCGAATTAATTGCTGCTCCTAACAAAGAAGCAGTATAATCGCTTCCACCGCGCTGCAAATTGTCGATATCGCCATTCGCATTTCGGCAAATAAAGCCTTGGGTAATATATATTTCATGCTGACCAGCCTTATCAAGAACAGGCTTAATCAATTCTTTGATTTTTTTAAGATCGGCTTGTTTGTCTTCATCAATACGCATAAAGTTAAGAGCAGGAAGCAATACTGTTTTAACTCCGCTCTCTTTCAAGAACTCGGTAAACATAGCCGTTGAGATCAACTCTCCTTGTGCAATTATGACCTGCTCCTTAATTGCATCGAACTCGCCCTCAACTTGTTCTTGTAACAGATTAAAATGAGAATCAATAATTTTATGACCTTCGGCTTTTGCTTCGTTCGTTTTATAGAGCTCTTCTATAACTTTTATATACTTATCTTTAAGATCTGAAATTAGCTTGGTAGCAGCACTTTTATCTGCATCGTAAAGTTTGTTACTAATTTCGACAAGGGAATTAGTTGTTCCCGACATAGCTGAAAGAACCACAATCTTTGGTTCTCCGTCTTCGGTTATGATTTGCATTACCGAACGCATATTTTCAGGCGAACCAACAGAGGTTCCACCAAACTTAAAAACTTTCATCTATACAATTTTTAGTTGTTTTTCAAAATTGAGCGAAAATATGAAAAAATTGCTCTTACCACTTTCAGTATATCACTTAATTGAGCTAAAAAGTTAACATTTCTAACATTCACTTGATCTATCGACATAAAATGAAAAACGTCCTCTCGTGAAGGACGCCTTTCAAATATCGCGAATAGATATTAGTTCCAAAGATTTGATGGATATTTTCCTTCCGAGATCAATTGTTTAACCCTATCGATAACAACAGGCTTATCTTCCTGATAAGTAACACCAAACCAAGCAGCATCGCTTGTTAATACTTTAACTTTTGCCTTGTCCGCTTTAATCAGTTCATCAACATACATTGGGATAAAAAATTCGGACTTCAATTCTGTGCCTTTTTCCTCAAGGAATTCAACAAACCCTTCTTCCAGATAATTAAAAAGCGAAGGGTGGAAACCCCAAAAATTCATCGAAACAGTTTCATTTCCTTTTAACGGATTTTTCTGGTCATCGCGATAATAGAAAATACCATCTGCCTCGAGCGATATTTTAGTAAGCTCTTCAATATCAACAAGATTTTGATCACAATCAGTAACACACAATCCACGAGATACAGTACCATTTTCGGAAAGTGTATTATCCATTCGGTAGCCAACCATTGCATAATTATCAGAAGCAACGTCGCCAGTTAAGAACTTAACAACCGTTTCGTAAGCTTCTTTCCCATAAAAATCATCGGCATTAATAGCTGCAAAAGGAGTTGTTACTACATTTCGAGCAGAACGAATCGCATGAGCTGTTCCCCATGGTTTTTCACGGCCTTCAGGAACTGAAAAACCTTCAGGCAGGTCAGTTAAATCCTGAAAAACATATTCAACATCAATTTTACCTTGAAGTTTCTGATCAAAACGGGCTTTAAAAGCATCCTCAAAATCGTGACGAATGATAAAAACTACTTTTCCAAAACCTGCTCTAATCGCATCAAAAAGAGAATAATCGATTATAGCTTCGCCATTAGGCCCAATCTCATCAAGTTGTTTCAACCCGCCATAACGGCTTCCCATTCCTGCAGCAAGAATTACTAGTGTCGGTTTCATTATTTTTATGATTATATTTCTAATTATAAAATGAATATGATATTTTAACTATCCAAATCAATCGGTTCTTCCATTTGAAAATTAAAAGCCAAAAATAAGAATTATTCAAACATTGCGTTTTTCATGGTGCATATTAGGTGAAAAACATTTAACTTGAGAATCCAATATTATTTAACAAACACATTGTCGTATCAGCTTTACAAACTAAATTTTACCGACTAGCCATTTCAATTGGCCATAAAATTAAAATAAATGAAAATTGCAATTTCTGGATCTGAAGACTTTGTGGGAGCCTATGTAGCCAAGTTTTTCAAAGATTTCGCATCCGATATATTTCTTCTTAACGAATATGAAGATCAAGCTAAATGGAAAGATATTATTAGTAATAGCGATGTAATTATAAATCTTTCAGGAAGCCAAATTATTGGACGTTGGACAAAAGAGAGAAAAAAAATCATACATGATTCAAGAATTAACGCTACCAAAAGAATTGTGTCAATTTTAAACGATCTTCAGGAAAGCTCAAAAAAAATAACCTTTATATCGGCATCAACAACAGGCATTTACCCAGAAGATAAGATACATCCATTCACGACACTGTTTTCACCGAAAGAAGTTGGTTTTCTTGCCGAAATAACAGCAAAATGGGAAGCTGAGGTCGAAGATGTTGTAAACCCGTCGGTTAGAATAATAATTGCCCGACTTGGAGTAATATTGAGCAAAGAAGGAGGAATGATTAAAAACATTCTACCTGCATTCAAAAAAGGTTTTGGATATTCAGTAGGAAGTGGCAATCAGATAATCTCATTTGTTCATATAAAAGATGTAGCTGAAGCTTTGAAATTTTTTATAAAAAACACTGAGATCTCAGGTTTCTTTAACATTGTAGCCCCACACCCTGCAACAAATAACGAATTAACAAAAACCCTTGCCCGCCAACTTAAAAGACCTAGGTTAATACGGATTCCCGCTTTTCTACTTAAAGCTATTTTAGGCGAATCGGCATGTGTTCTACTTAATGGAATTGAAATATACCCGGATGATTTGCTTGCAAAAAAATTCTCTTTCGAGTACCCAACTATTGATAAAGCAATAGCCGAGATTGTGAATTCGTAAGAATTCGGAATCTCGGAAATCGCAAAAAATAACAGAGAACAACGCAATTCTCAAACCCCATTAAGTTAATTATAAAGAAGCGTGAGTTCCGTCGCAGAAAGGTTTCTTTTTCGAATGTTTACATTGACAAAGGAAATATTTCTTTGCCTCAACCACTTCAAATTCAACAGGTGAAAATTCTGTTCCACTATGAGATCCATCACAAAATGGCTGATTCTTGCTTTGACCACAAGCACACCAATGATATTTACAAGGTTTTAGCTCAACAGCTGCTGGTTTCTTTTCTGCAATTTTTGGTTCCATATTTTTTTAAAATAATTAAACACTACCAAAACAAGTTAATGCAATTATTTGTTATTGCATTCAAAACAATAATAAATTATCAAAATCGTCGCTTACTAATAAAATGAAAGCTCAGAATAAATTAACCACGAATTTGTAACCAATTAACCCCAAAAAATTAAGTTTCAATATTAACATCGATCATAAATCGAAATATGGATTTTGATTTTTAAATAATATTTATACATTTGTTGCCATAACAAAAGAAGAAAAATGAAAAATTTACTGAGTACATCCATTTTAGATATCATCCTACTAGTAGTGGTGGTCGTCATTTCGAAGAAATGAGAATGGTTCCGTAATACAGTAAATTGAAAAAATATTTGCAAACCATTCTCGATAAAGAGGATGGTTTTTTTATTTTATAAAATATTCTTAAATGAAAACTCTCAGAAGTGCAACTACAACACAAGGCCGCAAAATGGCCGGAGCCCGAGCCTTATGGCGGGCAAACGGAATGACTGAAGAACAGTTTAACCGTCCAGTTATAGCAATAGTGAACTCATTCACTCAATTTGTGCCAGGGCATGCCCATCTCCATGAAATTGGCCAAATCGTAAAAAAAAGAATAGAACAAAAAGGCTGTTTTGCCGCTGAGTTTAACACTATTGCAATTGACGATGGAATTGCAATGGGTCACGACGGAATGCTCTATTCGCTACCTTCTCGCGACCTGATTGCCGACAGTGTTGAATACATGTGCAACGCGCACAAAGTTGACGCAATGATTTGCATTTCAAACTGCGACAAAATTACTCCAGGAATGATGATGGCAGCAATGAGATTAAATATCCCTGCCGTCTTTGTCTCAGGAGGACCAATGGAATCAGGTAAAATAGATGATAAGAAATACGACCTGATTGACGCCATGGTTATGGGCGCCGACAAGAACATTTCGGAAGAAGCCCTAAAAGAAGTTGAAAGCGCAGCTTGCCCAACTTGTGGCTCTTGCTCAGGATTGTTTACCGCAAACTCAATGAACTGCCTTACCGAGGCACTCGGAATATCCTTACCTGGCAATGGGTCGGTTGTTGCGACTCATGCCCAACGTATGGAACTCTTCTTTGAAGCAGCAGACCTGATTGTGAAAAATGCAGAAGAATATTACTTCAACAACAACGAAAAAGTTCTTCCTCGCGCTATTGCAACCAAAGCAGCATTTATGAATGCCATGACTCTCGACATTGCAATGGGTGGAAGCACAAATACAATACTCCATTTGTTAGCTATTGCACACGAAGCTGAGGTTGATTTCAAAATGAGTGATATAGACTCACTCTCACG
>CAZRXT010000188.1:0-5083 GCA_964604035.1 uncultured Prolixibacteraceae bacterium
CTGAAATAAATACAACCATTCCCGAAAGACGGGTGCTGCGGTTTGTAACCGCAGATAGAATTACCTGTTGTAGAGACGTTGCATGCAACGTCTCAATGTCATGCAACGTCTCAATACACATTTCTGTTCCTGTTGAAATTGAAAACCTGCGGTTACAAACCGCAGCACCCCGCTAAACCGTAGCACCCAATAAATCTGCGGCTACAAACCGCAAAACCGTAGCACCTTGTTCAACTCTTTTGACATTGCCCATTGAACCATCGTATCTCTTTTTTGTTAATCCTGTCGTGATTAATTTTTTAGTTTAAATAGAGAAAAGATGAAGAAGATTTTGATGAGAGGTTTGTTCATATTGGCTGTAGCATTAGTTTCAATGTCGGCAATGGCACAGAGCCTTCAGGTAACTTTTGCAACCACCGCAATAAGCGGCGCAAAATATTCGCCCTACCATATACTTGCCGTTTGGGTTAAAGATTCAACTGGAAAATATGTGCGCACCTTAATGGTGAGTGCCCAGAAACGCAAACACGAACTTTATACGTGGAATAGCAACTCAGCCGGCAATATCACCGATGCCATTACTGGTTCAACAATTGCGGCACATACAACACATACGTTAACCTGGGACTTGAAAGATTACAACAAAAGTTTGGTGGAAAACGGCACATACAAACTTTGCCTTGAAATGGCCAGCGATAACAAACAAGGCCCTTACCGCGAAATTGAATTTACAACTGGCGGTAACAGCTATAGTTCGAACCCGTCCGACCTGAATAATTTTGTGAATATTACATTGAACTACACCTCGGCTACCACTGCTATAAACACAGTTGATTTGACCAGCAGTTATGTCAAAATCTACCCAAATCCTTCGGTTGGCAATCTGAACGTAAACCTATTTCTTTTGCAAGATTCAAAAACCGTGATCAGTATTTTCGGTATGCAAAATCAATTGTTGGCAACAAAAAATATTGACCTCAAAGAGGGCGAAAACCATATCGATTTAAGCTCAGATGCTGCGTTGTTGCCCAAAGGGATATACTTACTGCTTGTAAAAACCAACCATTACACAATTGGTCAGAAATTGGTAATCGAATAAAAAGACATCGTGCCAAAAGGGGAAGATTCAATAAAAAAATTCGTCATTTTGAACCAAACATAGTATCTTGCGGCGCTTTTAAAATTTGAGGGGCTATTGTTAATCGTTCAATATGCCGAAACTCGGTTCGAACAGATTAAGCCCTTTTTTTTATTCGTTTATTCTAACTAATTGTTGTGAGTTTGTGGGTATAACGTGTTTTAGCCAACCCGCAGGCGAGCTTTGAGAATGGTTGCAAAATGGGATTGATTAAACCAACTTACAAGATCATTACACCTGATTGTTCAGGCAATTTTGAAGCACAGTGGCAAAGTTGTTTAGAGCAACTGGTTCATCAATCTTTGAATTCGGAACTGAAGCCTGTTCGGGTTAATATCTTTTTGCAATCGCAAAGCCAAGACGATTATTTATTACAAATACATTTTATTGAACAAACAATTTACGAAGCTTTTGGTGCCGATTGTCCGCCATTTGGAGCGGTAATGCAGGAACCCGAAGATCCGTATCGTGTAATTATTGAAGCCGCATTTGTTAACCGCCATGCAGCAAAGGTATCGTACGGGAAGTTTGGTGATCGTTCTTATTGCATTGTCGATGCCAACAGTTACAAAGAGTACTGGACCGTTGGAGCACAAGCGGTTCTTCCAGGCCACAACATTCTCGACTCGTCGAATGCTGCATTTGTATATTTGCAGAAGTTGTACAACCATTTAGGCTTAACCTTCAACCACATTGTGCGCCAATGGAATTATGTTGGCGAAATTCTTCGGAAGGAAGAGATAGATGGCCGCCAACGCCAGCATTATCAAATGTTTAACGAAACACGCAGCCGCTTCTACAAACAGTTTCGCACTTGTGCCGATTTCCCTGCTGCTACCGGTATTGGAATGCTCTGCTCGGGCGTTTGTGTCGATAGTTTCTCGGTTACCGGAAACGAAAACCTAAAAGTCGTACCAATCAGCAGTCCGGTTCAAGCCGAATCGTACCAATATGGGCAGAAGGTTTTGATTGGAGCCCCCGATTGTCAGCTCACCAAAAATCAGCCGCCACAGTTCGAACGAGCCAAATTAATCGTACTCAACAATGCCTCTCGTCTTATTATTTCGGGTACGGCTTCTATTGCCGGAGAAGAAACTGTTGGAATTGGCAATGTTGAAGAACAGACTCGTGTTACAATTCAGAATATCGAAGCTCTTGCTTCTGCCGAAAACTTAAAACGGCAATGCCCCGAAATTAAGTCGATACCCGGCACTTACAGCTATGTTAGGGTTTACGTGAAATACAAAGACGATATTTCAACAGTTAAGGCAATCTGCAACGAAGCCTTTGGCAATGTACCCGCAACTTTTGTGGTTGCCGATATTTGTCGCGACAACCTTTTGGTCGAAATTGAAGCCGAACTTATCTCCTGATTTGATTTGAATCAATCTTTTCGTTTAATTTATAATCGTTTTAGAGCTTTAAGATCCTGCTCGGGTGTCTTTATTTCATCCAAAGCGGCTATATTATTTAATTAAACCATATAGATAATGAGAACAACCTTAATTGTATTATGTGTTATGTCGATTTTAACATCGTGCAACATGCAGAACAGTAACTTGCCAGTTGCCAAAAATGAGCCACTTATTCCGTTTGTTCCGCCAGTTAGCTTCAATGAAGCTGCTAAAAGAGCCGATTCAATAGTTAAAAGTATGACTATTGAAGAGCGGATTGACATGATTGGCGGTCACAACTTCTTCTTTATAAATGGTTGTGAAAAGGCAAATCTTCCAAGGTTGTACCTTTCTGATGCAACTCAGGGCGTTCACCTCCGTAAAGACTTAGATGCACAGCTCGAAAAATCGGTGGCAATGCCGTGCCCTATTATGCTCACTTCAACATGGAACCGCAAACTGGCCGAACAATATGCAAAAAGTGTTGGCGAAGAGTGTCGTGCCGGAGATATTGCAGTATTACTTGGCCCAGGAATGAATATTTACCGCATTTCGCAAAATGGCCGCAACTTCGAATATTTTGGCGAAGACCCATTCCTTGCTTCCCGAATGATCGAGAATTATGTTGTAGGGGTTCAAAGTACAGGCACAATTGCAACACTGAAACACTTCCTTTGCAATAATACCGATCATCGCAGGCGTACTTCAAACTCAATAGTTTCCGACAGGGCGTTGCACGAAATCTATCTGCCTGCCTTTAAAGCGGGTGTCGATGCCGGTGCAATGGCAGTGATGACCTCCTATAATCAGATTAATGGAGAGTGGGCAGCACAAAGCGACTTTGCTGTGAATAAACTGCTCCGCACCGATCTTGGGTTTAAGTGGTTGGTAATGTCCGACTGGTGGTCGATTTGGAACCCCGAAAAAGCAATGAAATCGGGCCTCGATCTTGATATGCCGGGCGAAGGCGACCTCAAATGGTCATTGTTCGATAAATATGGCGACTCTTTTCTCCGTTCTAATGCAGCTCGCTTGCTTAAAGAAGGTAAAGTTGGTGAAGACGATATTAATCGAATGGCTACTAATATTATTGCTACTGAGCTGGCAATGCAACTCGACAAACGCCCGATTAAAGACGAATCGTACCTGAAAAACTTTAAGCAGCACGAAGATGTTGCGCTGCAAACGGCTCGCGAAGGTATTGTGTTGCTAAAAAATTCGAACAATATTCTGCCGCTCAATAAGCCCGAAATGAAGATATTGGTTACAGGATATTTTGCCGATGCCCGAATGAGTGGTGGTGGCTCGGCCGATGTTGAAGGTTACGATTGGGTCTCTATTGTTCGCGGACTCCGGAACCGTTTTGGCGAGCAAGTCACATATAATCAAAGTCCAACCGACGTTGAAATTAAAAGTGCCGATGTGGTGATTTTTAGCTTAGGAACTCAAGATTCTGAAGCTTGGGATAAAAGCTTTGACCTTCCGCAGGAGATGGATGCCCGCGTTAAAGAGATTGCAACAATTAATCCGAACCTGGTTGTGGTGATCAATTCGGGCAGTGGCATCAACATGTCTTCTTGGAACGATAAAGCAGCTGCAATTTTGCATTGCTGGTATCCCGGACAGCTTGGAAACAAAGCTCTTGCCGAAATTCTTGCCGGAGATGTAAATCCATCGGGCAAACTGCCAATCACTATTGAAAAGAAATTTGAAGATTCGCCAGGCTATCCATATATGCCCGAAGGCGAAAAACACGCTACCGACTGGGATGTTGATTCTAACCTGAATTTTCCTATTTACGACATTAACTACAAAGAAGGTGTATTTGTTGGTTACCGCTGGTACGAATCGAAGAATATTGAACCTCTTTATCCATTTGGATACGGGCTTTCGTACACAACTTTTGACTATTCCGATCTGAAACTTTCGAAGAAAGAGCTATCGAAAGGCGAAACTCTGAAAGTGAAATTTGTTCTTGAAAACACAGGAAAGGTTGCAGGTGCCGAAATTGCACAGCTCTATATTCAGGATGAACAAGCTTCGGTAGAGCGCCCTGTGAAAGAGCTTAAAGATTTTATTAAAGTTGAACTTAAGCCGGGTGAGAAAGTGTTGGTGCAGCTCGAAATCTCGGAAGAGGATTTGTCTTTCTACGATGAAAGAACTTCAAAATGGGTTGCCGAACCAGGAATGTTCAATGTAATGATAGGAAGTTCTTCCAAAGAGATATTGCTGAAAGGTTCTTTTGAATTTGCTGAATAGATAAGTTTGAAAAGTTCCAAAAAAAAGAGGCTGTCCTGAAATTCGGAACAGCCTCTTTTTAGTTGTATGGTTAATACGATTCCTTTTCGTTAGGAAAGTCATTCGCCTTTACATCTTTAATGTAATTCTGGACAGCATTAGTGATGATGGTAAATAAGTCTTCGTAGCGGCGCAAAAATTTAGGCGAGAAACCCTTGTTGATTCCCAACATGTCGTGCATAACCAAAACTTGTCCGTCGGTGTGTGGCCCGGCACCAATTCCAATTGTAGGTATCGAGAGTTTTTCGGTGAG
>CAZRXT010000189.1:0-1672 GCA_964604035.1 uncultured Prolixibacteraceae bacterium
TTCCAAAATCTTTCCCGATTTCAAAATTTTTAACAGTCGACTGGTCAAGAATTGTTGCTAAAGTACGGTCGCTAACCAACAAATAGAGATCACCTCTCTGAATGTCCACATTCTTTGGATCTTTCATTACAAGGTAGTTGATATTGTTGTCATTACAAAATCTCTCAAAGTTGACGATCGATTCTTTAGGGTGATAAGTCATCTTCTCGGGGTAGAGGAAAATGAAACGGCTGTATTTTTTTACTTCATCAACATATTGAGTAAAGATGTCGTAAACCGGCTGACCAAAATCCTGACAAACAAACGAATTACTTTCATTGGCGTGAATATTCCAGTCGATGACCAATAATTTATCTGAAGGAATTACATTAATGACCTCCTCCATTTTGGGATGATCAAAATTCATCACAATATAGTGGCTGTATTTTCCTATCGTATCATTGATAATATGTTTGAGAACCTCGATATTATAATGGTGAAAATGAAGGTCGACCGAAATGTTTTCGGGAAGATTTGCCCTGAAACCATCATAAAGTACTTCTTTATACGCCTTGAACGTGTCGAGAAAAAGCAAAACCTTGTTGCGGCTACGCGAAACAAAATAACCCCGGTTTGGAACAGACTCAATTACACCACGGTTCTTCAATTCGGTGTATGCTTTAAAAACAGTGTCGCGCGATATGGATGCTGTCTTTACCAAGTCGTTAACAGACGGTAGCATGTCGCCCTCCGAAAGTGTGTTTTCGTTGATGGCATTCACAATTACATCTACAAGCTGAATGTATTTCAGCGTATTCGACTGTGAGTTGATATTAAAATTTAAATTCGACATACTGTTCTGGTCTGTTCTGCAAATTTAGAAATTTAATGATACCTTATTCATCTTGAATATGTGTTTTGAAACATGTACCAAATTATTTCATAGAGAAGATCTATTCAAAAAAGAAAATTTTGAAGAGACATTCAACTCACCGTACCTTTCTAATTCATAACTGATGCTATAAGATTAGAAACTGTATGCTGTTATTTCTGGTATTCTATCGAATTTTGCATCAATGGATAAAAAAGATCCTACCTGAAACCTTAAATTTTTAAACAACACTTAAATAAATCAACTTGATATGAAAAAAATCTCAAAATCACTTTTTATTGTATTGGCAATGCTATTTGCTGGTGCTTATTTGCTTTCATCGTGTACTAAAGACGATGAAAGTGTGAAAGGAACATTAATGAACCATGATTGGGAGTTAACAACAATTGAATCGGGAGATGAAGCTCTTACCGAGTTTTTCACTATGACTTATGATTTAGTTGAAACAACTTATCAATTCCAAAAAAACGATAAATTAGTAATTACAAGCAAGTTTCTTTTTGTTTCGGATAAAGAAGAAGGAACCTGGAGTGTTAGCGACGATGGTAAAGAGTTGACAATTAATGGTTCAACTTCTGAAATTCTTGAGCTCACAAGCAAAGTATTGAAAATTGGCCCAAGTGAGGCTATTATGGGCGACTACGATGCTGAGGGCGACACACTATCGACATTCAATTACGCTATAATTTTTGACGCAAAATAGGTGATAAGAATTTTTAAAATGAAAGCTGCTTCAATTCATCATTGAGGCAGTTTTCATTTCTATACAACTACCTACCAACCTTTTCTCAACAAAGTATC
>CAZRXT010000189.1:1772-5064 GCA_964604035.1 uncultured Prolixibacteraceae bacterium
CCTAATGAAAGGTTCCTTCCTTTTTGAAAATAGAAAAACTTAGCGTAATCGAAATACAAACCAGTTTGGTGCATTGGGCCAATTTTATCGTCGACAATAGAAAGCCCTAATCCAACGTCGTATTTCCAATAAGGTGTACTGGCAGATAAAGATGTTGTAGTTGGGCTCCAATCCTGTCCCAACCATTGCTTACGGAAAATCCCATTTATGTTTGTGAGACCCTTACTTCCGGTGTATGCAGGGTTAATAAGTCCCGGATTATTCATATACTGAGTAAACAACGGATCTTGTTGGGCATAACCAGTAAATGTGATTAAAACCAACGCCGCAAAAAGTAAATATTTTAGTTTACTCAATTTCATAGTTATCGTTCAAGATATAAACCACCTTGTTTTATACGGTTATTCGCGTATTTAAGTATGTAATAATAAACGCCAACCGGAAGAGGCTTACCACCAATTTTGTATTTCGAATTCGATTTCCCATCCCAGTCGTTAGCGTAATTGTTTCTTTCGTACACAACGTTTCCCCATCGGTTAAAAACCACGAAACTGTTTTCAGGATAACGATCGAGCCCTGTGATCATATATCGGTCGTTGTATCCATCGTCGTTTGGAGTGAACACTTGAGGGGCATTAACAATATCTTCAATTGTAACTACAACAATTGCAGTATCGCAAATATCTTGCTGGTCGCAGACTACATAAATGAATGAATCTTCGCCCATCACATCGTAATTCGGATAATAGTTCACACCGCTATTGTTATTGTCAACATTGACATAACCTTTGTTTGGGTTTGTAATAATATGCAGTGTTGCCGGAACCATTGTAGATGAGTCATTCTCAAGAACCGATATCCAGACAGGAACATCAATGCTGGTTGTGGCTCGGTCATCGACAGCTTTCGATTTCCAGTCTTCGAGATAGTCGGGAATGCCATTTTCGTTTAGGTCTCCAGGTTCATTAACCGAAAGAATTCCGTCATCATCGTCATCCGAGTCGAGGAAGTTAGGTTTTCCGTCCATATCGGTATCGGTATCGCACAAGTTTGCTGTACCAACTATGTTTTCATTGATGTCGAGAATGCCGTCGTTATCGCTATCGATGTTTGGATTGATTTCAACTTTTATAAATATTTTAGCCTCGTTAGATTCAACGTTTGAAAGATCGGACACAGTGTAAACCGCCGAATCGAGCCCGAAAAAGCAATTATTTGGAAGGTAATTTAAAGTACCTCTATTGTCATCGTTAGTAAGTGAACCATCATGCGTGGGTATAACAATTTTTATTTTTGAAGAATCGAGCCCCGCAGAACCACCATAATCATTTGCAAGAATATTAATTGACGATGTTATACCATGAAAAACGATAACCGTATCGTTATAGGCATGTAAAAGATCGTCGCTACAATCTGGGGCATCGAGCTTAACAGTTACTGAATCGTTTTTGGGAACACCCTCGAAACTAGCCATTAAATTTACACTAGATAAACTTGGCGACATAGTTTTTAATGAATTATCAGCAAGCTGAGGCCAAATTACCGACCCGGAAAGTGGGGCATTTGAAAGCTCTTTTACAACTTCCCCATCAGAATCAAGTATTTTAATATTAATAGTTTCTATTGAAAAACCTACTACAGAAGCATCCCATTTAATCCAAGGATGGCCATCTTGACAAAACGCAACGGCGGCTAATTTAACCGGAGAGGAAACTTGAAAGGCCCAAGCCTTTTTATTAAGGCAACCTGCCTGCCCAAAAGCAGTAACCATAAGGTAATAATTGCCCGAAGAGAGCCAATTTACCCTAATTTCATTTTCATGCCCTTCGCCCATCGAAATAAGTGCGACTTGATCGGGCGTTGCAAGTATTGTATAGTTCGGATCAGTAAAAACTTTCCATTCGTAAGATATCACATCAGGTTGTTTGGTTACACGGTACTCTTTCACCATTCCCTGAGTTACTATATGACGACCTTGGCCTGCCACAAAAGTGACAGGCCAGATTGCCATAAAAAACAGCCATATAAGCTTATGTAAGTTTAGTCTCTGCATAATAAAGGCACGGGGCATTATTTAATTAGCCGTGTCTTAGAATCATTGTCAATAGTTCGACATTAAATTTCTTCCAAATCAGAAATTACAGGCATCACAGTAATACGGTGCTGAACAATGTCGTTCGACTTGTTGCTATCGTTTAGCTGTGTTTGCTCCTCTTTTTGGTTGCGAACTTCGAGTGTTACCACTTGCTCTGTACCTTCATAGTTTTTAACGTTGAGGGTTACAATTACCTCATTGTCGGCTGCTGGAACTTTGTATTGGCTCAATGCATCGGCTGTGATAGTACCGGCATTGGCTCCTACAACCGAAACAATTGCAACATCGAGGTTCCATTCAGGATTTATTGTAACTACAGGTTCAAACGACCAGTTACGGTTGCCACCTTCGCGCCTAACCTTGAACTGCAAAGTTGTACTTCCGGCACTGTATTCGGTATCTAACGGGTTAAATCCGTCGGCATTTGCTATAGCCGGACAACTAACCGTATTGTCTACGGGGATGTTTTCACTCAACAAATCGAACGCATTGATTTGTGGTAAAATCCGCAGAAAGCGGTTTGTTGAACAACCTCCAGGATTTGTTATTGTAATTCCCAGAAAATATTCGTGTTGCGAAGCGCCGTTTTGCCACATAACCGGTACCGAAGCTGTGCTTTGTCCTTGAGGAACAGTGCCCGAAGGGCTGCCCAAAAAATCGAACTCATAAGTTGACCCATCGTCGAGTATGCCACTGCCATCGGTTTGTGAGGCCATAAAGAAGGCATATTCAACTCCCGGGGTTAATCCATTAACCATATAGGTATGGGTGGCCCCTTCGTAAGGTCGTGCCGGCAAACTTTGAGCTTTTGCCGTTAAGGCAAAAACCCAAAGTACCAACACTAAACCTAAAACAAAAAATGTTTTTATGTGGGTCATATTAGATTATTATTAGAAACTTCCGCCGAAAGTTCCAACTTCTGGTAGTGGATTCAATGTTACGCTTGCACTGTTAGAATTACTCCCAACACTTGCAGTGTTAGCATCTTTAAATAACCCACCTGCGTCTTGTCCTGTAGCCGCGATATCAAAACTTACTGTCTGGCTAGCTGTTGCGTTTTGAACTGTGGCTCTTACATACAATACATCACCGGTAGTAACTGTTTGAGTTGGATTCATCGTTGCCCAGCTTGATGCATCTGTTGATACTTCCCAAACTGATGTGCCAGATACAGTTGGAGTTATATTCCAACCTGAA
>CAZRXT010000190.1:0-5056 GCA_964604035.1 uncultured Prolixibacteraceae bacterium
CGAAACTATTGCAATTTATAATTGTGTAGTTCAACTACAGCGTCAAATAAATCAAAAACAATAAAGACTCCATCATCAAAAAAAGAAGAAAAAACAACCACTACTTTCAACATATTTTTTGGAGAAAAGAAAAATAGCAATATATTTGCAACCGCAAAAGCGAACAGTTCTATACATATTATGCGAGAGTAGCTCAGTTGGTAGAGCACGACCTTGCCAAGGTCGGGGTCGCGGGTTCGAGTCCCGTTTCTCGCTCAAAAAGTAATCCCTTTAAAGGATTTTTTTTGCAAAAGTTGCCCGGATGGTGGAACGGTAGACACGTTGGACTTAAAATCCAATGGCTATAATGGCTGTGGGGGTTCAAGTCCCCCTCCGGGTACAGATTTTTGCGAGAGTAGCTCAGTTGGTAGAGCACGACCTTGCCAAGGTCGGGGTCGCGGGTTCGAGTCCCGTTTCTCGCTCAAAAGCGTCTTTTTTAAGGCGCTTTTTTTGTTTAAAATAAACCACATTCCCTAATTCATCTTTACAAATAATTTTTCCCTATTCCTTTCCTGAAAAAAAATAATTAAATTACGTAGGATTTTTGTATTCGTTAACTTAACCAAACATGCTTTTCCTAAATGGAAACAATAGACGACATCCTAAGAGACACCAAAATTGACGACCTACAGCTGTCAGATCTTTTTTCAATTGATGAACTACAGCTAATTCAAGATCAATTTTCGAATGCAACCGGTGTTGCTTCCATAATTACAAAACCCGATGGAACGCCCATCACCAAGCCTACAAATTTTTGCCGACTTTGTTCCGAAGTAATCAGAGGAACAGAAAAAGGGTTTTCAAAATGCATGCAGTCTGATGCTGAACTTGGAAAACAAAATCCCAGGGGAGCAAAAGTTCAGGCCTGCTTAAGCGGAGGCCTTTGGGATGCAGGGGCAAGCATAACCGTAGGGGGAAAGCACCTTGCAAACTGGCTTATTGGTCAAATTCGAAACGAAGAGCTTGACGATAATAAAATTGAACAATACGCCGATGAAATAGGTGTTGACCGTGAAATATACAAAGCAGCTTATCGCGAGGTGCCAATTATGACATCAGCTAGATTTCAACAGATTTCAGACCTTCTATTCAACATCTCAAACAATCTATCGGAACGAGCATATCGGAACAAACAATTTGAACATCTGGTTGCTGAGCAGAAAAAAACCGAAGAACAGCTACGTTTGTCTGAAGAAAAATATAGGTTGCTTATTGAAAACCAGAATGACTTAGTTGTTAAAATTGACAAAAACAACAAACTAATATATGTTAGCCCAAGCTATTGCAAACTATTTGGAAAAGAAGAATCTGAACTGATTGGAAACTCATTTCTCCCACTTGTACACAGCGAAGACCAAGAAGAAACAAAAAAAACGATGCAGCAACTTTACATTCCACCTTATACATGTAAAGTTGTACAACGGGCTATGACCATTAAAGGCTGGCGCTGGCTATCGTGGTCAGACAAAGCGGTTGTGAACGAGGATGGAGAAATTGAGTCAATTATTGGGGTAGGCAGAGATATTACAGAGCGTAAATTGGCAGAAAAGAAGCTTGAGGATTCAGAAGAAAAATACCGCTCACTGATAGAAAACTCTATGATTGGAGCAATCCAAACAACATCTGACGAGAAATTTATTTTTGCGAATAAAGCAGCCCTTAAAATGTTCGAGTTTGAAACAACTCATGATTTATCTTTATTACAAGTTTCGAAACTTTACAAAAACCCACAAGAGAGAGCTCAAATTATTAAAGCATTAAATGAAGATGGCCACATAGAAAATGTAGAAGTAACCTTTGTTACCAATAAGGGAAACGAACGAAATATTCTTATGAGCCTATCAATGAACAACAATCAAATAAACGGAACTATTATTGACATTACGGAAAGAAAACTAGCCGAACTCGAGATTAAAGAAAAGAACAAGGAACTTTATGCTAACAATATTGAAAAAGATAAGTTCTTCTCTATCATCGCCCATGACCTTCGAAGTCCATTTAACTCGTTTCTAGGGTTAACACAAATAATGGCCGAAGACCTGCCAAATATGACCCTTGATCAGATTCAGAAATTGGCAATTTCGATGAAAAACTCTGCCGGGAAAGTAAATAAACTCCTTGAGAACCTTTTGAATTGGGCAAGAATGAGAAGAGATATGTTCCCTTTTACACCACAACAACTCTCATCGCAACAGCTAATTGGACACTGCTCTGAAGACTGTATCGACTTAGCAAAGAACAAATCTGTTTCCATTACAATTGGTCTAACAGAAGAGATAGAGGTGTACGCCGACATAAATATGATCCAAACAGTGTTAAGAAACCTTGTTTCGAATGCTGTGAAATTTACAAATTCTGGTGGCGAAATCTCGGTCAAAGCAAGCAAGATCGATGGCGAAGAGGTTCTATTTGAAGTCAGCGATACCGGAATTGGCATGAGCAAGTCAATTGTCGACAATTTGTTCAGAATGGATGTAAACACCAGCAGACGAGGCACCGAAGGAGAACTTAGTACCGGATTAGGTCTCATTTTATGCAAAGAGTTCATTGAAAAACACAACGGTAAAATTTGGGCAGAAAGCACCGAAAATGTTGGAAGTTCATTCTTCTTCACCCTACCCCAAAGAAAACATGCAGAAAACTAATCAACGGTTAAAGCCCCGCGCCCAAAACTACGATAAGTATCTGGCTCAATATCAACATCGGGCTCAAAAATTTCGCCCTGATGTGGGATAAAACTAATATACTTAATTGTTAACCCTCGGCCTAACCACTGCTTCTCGTAATATGTCTTGATCTGCAGAACCCTATCAATATCCTCAGTTTTATATACGTTATCGATATTAGAAACGATTTCAAAATTATTTCGTTTAATCATCTCGAGCGTATACTGATATTGAAAATTGCTGTCTGTTTTCAAATGAATAATTCCACCGGGCTTAAGAAATTTACGGTAAAGTTCAACAAAACGGGTAGAGGTTAAACGTTTCCGGGTTTTCTTCATTTGAGGATCGGGAAATGTAAGCCAAATCTCACTTACTTCGGCTTCATTAAAAAAATGCCCAATCAACTCAATATGAGTACGTAAAAAGCCTACATTATTTAGCCCGCTATCGATAGCTTGTTTTGCACCTTGCCACATTCGCGACCCCTTTATATCAATCCCAATATAGTTTTTACTTCTATCTATCTCGGCCAAACCTACGGTATATTCGCCTTTTCCACACCCCAATTCCAACACAATGTGATTATCGTTATGAAAGAAATTCGACGCCCAATTGCCTTTCATTGGATGGTCCTGTTGTTGTATTTCGCCAAACGAAACTTGCAAAACGTTGCTAAAAGTCTCCATGTCGGCAAACTTCGAAAGTTTATTCTTCCCCACTACGAACTAAATTATCGCTTGTCAATTTTTATTCCTACATCAGATATGCCTTTGAGAATATCGTCGCGCATACCGTGTTCAATTTTAAAAGTATAAGTTCCCGCTATCGGAAAGAAAACATTGTTTCGGTATGGAAACTGGCAAGAATACAATCCACTTGTCCCCTTTCCTATCCATTTTCCATTAGGCATAGCCAGTTGAAACTCAACTGTATCTTTCACCGTACTTCGGTCGGGAGCTACAATATCAATAAAAAGCCAAATATTACTATAACTATAATCGCCAGAATTCCTGACATTTATAATTAGATTGTGTATTGCTTTGGGGTCTTTCACCTCATATTTAAAAACCGCAATAGAATCTTGAAGCCACCCCATTGAGTTTACAGTTTTATACTCTTCGTATCCCGAGCTTTTGTATTTGCAAGAAAAGCCGATCAGAGCAAAAAACGCAATCAAAATAAAATTTCTAACATTATTCATTCTTAAGCTATTCATTTGCCTGACTATTCGAAGTGTTACCGCTATTCCGGCTCCTACTATTTCGGTTTCGGTTATTCCGATTAAAATTTCTATTCTGATTAGGATTCTGAGGCCTTTGCTGTGACTGGTCTTGCCCTTGCTGCTCTGGCCTACTCTCGCGTTCTGGCCTTGCTTCCCTCTCAGGACGCGGCTCCCGATCTTGGCGTGGTTCTCTATCAGGCCTTGATTCTCTGTCTTGGCGTGGTTCACGATTTTGACGGGCATCACGCTCTGGTCTAGGTTCTCTTTCCTGACGAGGATCGCGCTCCGGCCTTGAGTTTCTATTCTGCCGAGGATCACGATTTGGGCGCGAATCACGTTCCGGGCGTTGATCGCCGCGATCAGGACGAGCCTCACGGTCTTGCCTTGGTTGGTTTGGCTGCGAGTTTTGAACCTGACGTTCAGTCTGTTCTCCAGAAGATTCTTGACCACCCAAAGGTTTTGACCTTCGCTTATTTGGACGGCGGTTCTTTCTATCGTCTCGAGGTCGGTCAAAACGTGTCAAACTATCCTGACCTACAACATTTTCATAGTTCGAAATTACTTTTTCCTTAGGAGCTTCAACCGGCTCAAGCAATTTCTCAGGTTTCTGTCCATTGCGATTAAGGGCAATTACGCGCTGAACCCTCTCTACCGGAACGCCAACGATACCGGAAGGCATCCTAGAGTCAGAGGTATAAAAATATGTTCGGGTAAACACATCTGTTTTGAAATAATGATAAATGCCCTCTTCTGTTTCAAGCCTTGCTTTTGGAGGGAAATTCTTTTGTTCATCGATATAACTATCGACCTCATAATTCAAGCAACACTTAAGCTTACTGCATTGTCCGGCAAGCTTTTGAGGATTGAGAGATATTTCTTGATATCGGGCAGCACCTGTGGTTACCGAGCTAAAATTCGACATCCAAGAACAACAACAAAGTTCTCGGCCACATGGTCCAATTCCACCAATTCGACCAGCTTCCTGACGGGCACCAATCTGCTTCATCTCGATGCGGATATGGAAAGATTCGGCCAAAACTTTAATCAACTGGCGAAAGTCAACACGGTCATCGGCAATGTAGTAGAAAATGGCTTTAGTTCCATCGCCTTGATATTCAACATCGCCAAT
>CAZRXT010000191.1:0-5043 GCA_964604035.1 uncultured Prolixibacteraceae bacterium
ACCTGGAAAGATTTTCAGGCTCGCAATAATAACGAACTGGTAGCCATTCTCGGAAACTTTGTAAACCGTGCACTGGTGCTTACCCAAAAATATTACAACGGCGTAATACCTGCTGCCGGCGAATTGCTTGATGTTGACAAAGAAGCTCTGGCTCAAATCACCTCGCTAAAAGCTGATGTAGAGAAAAGCCTCGACACGTTCCGTTTCCGCGAAGCGTTGAAGATTGCGATGGACATGGCCCGCCTTGGCAACAAGTACCTGGCCGATATGGAGCCTTGGAAAGTAGTGAAAACCGACGAGGAGCGCGTAAAAACCATCATGAACACGTGTATGCAGATTACAGCAAACCTCACCATCGTGTTTGCACCGTTCCTTCCATTTACGATGAACAAACTCCGCAGCTTCCTGAACATGGAACGCCTCGACTGGAGTGAGCTTGGCCGTACCGATTTAATGGTTGCGGGTCATAAAATAAATGAGCCTGAATTGCTTTTTGAAAAAATTGAAGACTCGGTAATTGAAGCTCAAATCCAAAAACTTCAGGATACAAAAAAAGCCAACGAAATGGCAGCAGCTACGGCATCTCCACAAAAAGAAAACTGCTCGTACGACGATTTTTCGAAGATGGACATTCGCGTAGGAACCATTATCGAAGCCGAAAAAGTTGCCAAAACCAAGAAGTTACTGAAGTTAACTATTGATACCGGAATTGACCAACGCACTGTGGTTTCGGGTATTGCTGAATATTACAAACCCGAAGATATTATTGGGCAGCAGGTTTCTATTTTGGTAAACCTTGAACCAAGGGAACTGAAAGGAATTATGTCTCAAGGCATGATTTTGATGGCCGAAGATGCCGATGGTTCGTTAAAGTTTGTTAGCCCAGTATCGGTAACGAAGAACGGGGCAGAGGTGAAATAACCCCCTCTAGCTCCCCCTGAAGGGAGAGAACAGGTAAATGCATGATTTAAAGTTTCGTTCAGTGAACTAATATACACAACCGAACTCCTCCCCTTTAGGGGAGGTTGGGAGGGGTAATACACAGTGCCAACATAGCGTTGGTGCTGCTTTCGTAGCGCATCGTACTGTTTAACGCAGATCGGTGTACTACCCAATATAACTCCAGCCATTCTTGTACGCAAGGATGGCTTTTTTCAAAATTGCCCTAACTCTGTGCCAATAATTTTTCTTTTTTGCCCTATCTTTATGCCAATAAATCGTAATATTTACCCTAACTTTGTGTCATGTTTAATCGAACAGTCATTCTTGAACTTGAAAATTGGCTCAATCAACCCAATCGCAAACCACTGGTATTGAGAGGTGCTAGACAAGTTGGCAAAACAACTTTAGTGAATCGTTTTGCCAAACATTTTAAACAATACATCTATCTAAACCTAGAGTTACCAAATGATAGACAACCATTCGAACAATTTACCAATATTGAAACATTGGTTCAATCCTTGTTTTTTCTCAAAAACTGCTTGCTTGAAAATAAACAGGAAACTCTCCTTTTCATCGATGAAATACAAGAAGTTCCAAACGCTGTGAATTTGTTGCGCTATTTTTTTGAAGCTGTACCTGAGTTGCCGGTTATTGCGGCAGGGAGTATGTTGGAAACTCTGTTTGATAAAAACATCAGCTTTCCTGTTGGGCGTGTTGAATATAAAGTAATCCGCCCCGCTTCATTTCCCGAGTTTTTAGATGCAATGGGCGAAACAACTGCCTTGAATCAACTAAAGCAAGTGCCTATTGCAAATTTTGCACACAATAAATTATTGCAATTATTTAAGAATTATGCTCTTATAGGCGGAATGCCGGAGATTATAAAAAACTATAGTGAAAATAGAGATCTCAGAGCTTTGTCGCCTATATACGACTCGCTCATTTCATCATATCTCGACGATGTGGAAAAATATGCATCAAGCAATTCGCAGGTGCAACACATCAGGCATGTTATTGCTTCTTCATTTTTTGAAGCAGGTAAACGGATTAAATTTGAGGGTTTCGGAAATTCGTCGTATAGATCACGCGATATGTCTGAAGCATTAAGAACAATTGAAAAGGCTCTTTTGGTTCAGTTGGTATTTCCTTGCACATCGACAAAACTTCCCATATTGCCCGATATTAAGCGATCTCCTCGGCTACATGTTGTCGATACCGGGCTAATCAATTATTCTTTAGGTATTCAAAAAGATATTCTTGGAACTCCAGATCTGCATTCCGTTTATCAGGGAACTTTAATTGAACATCTCGTTGGTCAGGAGATACTCTCAAATCAGCATCTAACATTGAGTAGTTTACATTTTTGGGTTCGCGAAAAAAAGACTTCAAACGCCGAGGTCGATTATATTTATCCTTATGAAGGGAAACTGATTCCAATTGAAGTAAAATCGGGTAAGGAAGGGACTTTAAGATCGTTGCACTTGTTTATGGATGAAGCGCCACATAAATTAGCCGTTCGGTTCTACTCAGGAGAATTTAGTGTTAACCGTGTGATAACCCCTGCAGGGAAAGAATATCATCTTATGAATTTGCCGTATTATTTAGGCACTCAAATAGAAAATTACATCGATTGGTTTCGCAAAAATTACCCAATATAACTCCAGCCATTCTTGTACGCAAGGATGGCTTTTTTCAAAATTGCCCTATTTTATTACAGATATTTGTAATAATTGCCCTAACTTTACAATAAAGTCTGTAGATTACATAGTCGAAAACATCTTCTGGTAGAGCATATATACTTATTAACCAAATGGTTCATGAAAATTATCCCAATAATTATTTGTATCCTAATTCTTTTCCAATCCTATGCATCTGGACAAGACATAACAAAAGAACAACCGAACAAAAATATTACCAACAATATGGTTTATGTTGATTTGGGAGCTGGATTATATGTTGTGAATTTCGGAATTAATTATGAACGGACTATCTTTTCGGGCAATGGGAGTACTATTTCGCTTAAGGGAACTTACGGTTTGTTTTCATGTTTAATACCTGTGGGTGATTATTACGGTATATCAGGTCATTACTCCTTTGGTCGACGATTTATTAACATCGAAACAGCTATCGGAATATCATTAAAAGACAGTGGATGGAGAATTAATCCATTAAATTTTAACAACATAGAGACATCTCCTTTATTTTATTTGGGATGCAGATTAAAAAAGCCAACAGGTAATTGTATTATGAAAATTGGTGTTGGTTACCCTCAAGCTTTATCGTGGGGTTTTGGTATTGCTTTTTAAACCCAATAAGTAGAGACAAGGCATGCCTTGTCTCTACGCATGCCTTGTCACCACCTTTTTTGGTAAATATTTTAATTGTACTATTTTTGAATAAATCTATATTTTGAACAAATAGGTATTTTGAACAATACAAATTCCGATTAATCGCAAATTTAGGAACATTACAATCATTAATCAAACGAACAAAGATGATGACACTTAAATCTATTTTGAAAACGCAGCCGGTAATTTTACTATTTACTGTGTTGTTTCTGTTTTCTGTAAAAGAATCGAGCGGGGAAAAAACCAAATCAAAAAACGACCAATCGGCAAGCCAATACACCTATCGTGGTGCGGGTAATCCATATCTGCCGTTATGGGAGCATTTGCCCGATGGCGAACCCCGTGTTTTTGAAGATCCCGATCAACCGGGCAAATACCGTGTTTACATTATCGGATCGCACGATGTCAGATTTACAAGCTATTGCGGTCCAGACATCAAGGCCTGGTCAGCACCTGTTGAAGACCTTACCAACTGGCGCGACGAAGGGTCAATTTTCACCTACCCAATCGAAGGACAGTGGGATGTAATGTATGCCCCCGACCTAGTTGAGATAAAAAGAAAAGATGGCACAAAAGAATATTACCTCTACCCACACAGTCGTGGCCGTTTCAGAGAAGCAATGGTGGCCAAAGGAAGCCGGCCAACCGGTCCTTTCACTCCTGTAAACTTGAATGAAGACGGAACAAAAACTCTGCCCGGAAGTATCTTCGGATTCGACCCTGCTGTTTATGTCGATTATATTACCGATCCAAAAGACCCTGATTTCGAAACAGGTTTCAGAGCCTATGGTTTCTGGGGTTTCCAAAGGTCATCAGCTGGTCAGTTAGATCCAAAAACGATGTATTCGCTCAGACCTGGAACCGAAATTATTCCATATTTCATTCCGGCCAGTTCAAGATATGGTGTTGTAAAAGATCCTGCAGGAACAACTTATCCTGCTCTGTTCCCGGGCGAGGACCTTGGCTCGTTCAATTTCTTTGAGGCCGCTTCTATTCGCAAAATTGGCAATAAATATGTGTGGGTTTACAGTGGCTACTCGGGACCTGAATATGGATTAAGCAGCACCAACTCGGCCTTGCGTTATGCTTATGGCGATTCTCCGCTGGGACCATGGAAAAGTGGTGGTGTACTGGTCGATTCACGTGGCCCTGTTCTCAATGAAGACGGAACTGCATTGTTGACAGGCTATTCGGGCCACAATACTCACGGAAGCGTTCAACTAATTAACGACCAATGGTATGTGTTTTACCACAGGGCTCCACGAGGATTCGGGTTTGCCCGTCAACCGGTAGTAGCTCCAATAACTGTTAAATGGGACGAAAAACCTGTTTCGGAAGGCGGAAAAGTTGTTATCAAAGGTTACGACCCTTTCACTGCCGACAATATCTGGACAGCTAAGGATAGTCAAGGTAAAGAATACACCGGAGCCGAAGTTACTTCTGAAGGTTTCCATATTTACGGACTCGACCCATATCAATACTACTCGGCCGGATTTGCTTGCTACCTTTCAAACATTGCTAGCCAACAGGATTCGTGGGATATTTGGGATAACAACATGCCAATTACAAATGTTAAGAATGGCAATATAATCGGATACAAGTATTTTGGCTTTGGCGGACTTTCAAAAGACACAAAAGGATTGAAAGCTTTCGAAGGCGTTAAACCAGGAAATAAAACAGCATTCAACCTGTTCCTTTCTCCAAAAACCGAAAAAGCATTCAAAATCAATGTAATGATTGATGGCCCTTGGGA
>CAZRXT010000192.1:0-4997 GCA_964604035.1 uncultured Prolixibacteraceae bacterium
TTGCTGCTGCAGGCCGTTACCCAGGAGGCTTCATGAAAAGAGAAAGTCGCCCATCGGACGATGAAATCCTGGTTGCCCGTTTAGTTGACCGCGCTTTACGCCCTTTATTTCCAAGCAATTATCACGCCGAAACGGTAATGATGATTTCGCTTATCTCTTCCGATAAAGAAACAATGCCCGATTCGTTAGCTGGATTAGCAGCTTCGGCGGCTATTGCTGTTTCTGATATACCTTTTGATTGCTACATTTCTGAAGTAAGAGTTGCCCGCATCGACGGTCAATTTAAAATCAACCCTACGATTTCTGAACTGGCTAAAGCTGATGTAGACATTATGGTTGGTGCTTCTTACGACAACATCATGATGGTTGAAGGCGAAATGGATGAAGTATCGGAAGCAGTTATGCTCGATGCAATCAAATTTGCCCATGAAGAAATAAAAAAACATTGCAAAATTCAGGAAGAGTTAGCAGCTGCAGTTGGAAAACAAAAAAGAACTTACTGCCACGAAGTTAACGACGACGAAATTCGCGCAAAGGTGAAAGCTGACTTGTACCAGAAATGTTACGATCATGCCAACAAACAACAAGCAGACAAGCATTTACGTTCTGATGGCTTCAAAGCAATTATCGACGAATACTTGGAAGCTTACAAAGCAGAAAATGCTGAAAACACAGAGATCGACTTAACAAGAAACGTTAAGCTCATCAAAAAATATTATCACGATGTGGAAAAAGAAGCCATGCGACGTATGATCCTCGACGAAGGACACCGTTTAGATGGCCGTAAAACCACTGAAATCCGTCCAATCTGGGGTGAAGTTGACTACCTTCCAGGATCACACGGCTCAGCAATCTTTACCCGTGGTGAAACTCAATCGCTTACTTCATGTACACTTGGTACCAAGTTAGATGAAAAAATTATTGACAATGTAACTTACCGCGGAACTGAAAAATTCCTTTTGCATTATAACTTCCCTTCATTCAGTACAGGCGAAGCAAAAGTGCCAAGAGGATTAAGCCGTCGCGAAATTGGACATGGAAACCTTGCTCACAGAGCTTTGAAGAACATGTTCCCAGACGATTTCCCTTACACTGTCCGCATCGTTTCCGACATTTTAGAATCAAACGGTTCGTCATCAATGGCAACTGTTTGCGCCGGAACAATGGCATTGATGGATACTGGTGTGAAAATAAAAAAACCAGTTTCGGGAATCGCAATGGGATTGATTACTGACGAAACCGGAAAATTTGCAGTTCTTTCTGATATTCTTGGCGACGAAGACCACCTTGGCGACATGGACTTTAAAGTTACTGGCACCAGAGATGGTATCACAGCAACTCAAATGGACATCAAGGTTGATGGACTCCCTTATGAAGTAATGGCTCAAGCTCTTGAACAAGCTCGTCAGGGACGTATGCACATTCTTGAAAAAATTCTCGAAGTAATTCCAGAACCAAGAGCAGAATACAAGCCAAACGTTCCTCGCCTTGAAACCATCATTATTCCTAAAGAATTTATTGGTGCAGTTATTGGACCTGGAGGAAAAATCATTCAGAAAATTCAGGAAGAAACAGGAACTGTTATCACAATTGAAGAAGTTGGAGATACTGGTGTTGTTCAAATTTCGGCTACAGGAAAAGAATCAATTGATGCAGCAATGCAACGTGTTAAAAACATTGTAGCTGTGCCTGAAGTTGGCGAATTATACAACGGAACTGTAAAATCGATTGTTGCCTTTGGTGCTTTCATCGAAATTATGCCTGGGAAAGACGGGTTGCTCCACATCTCTGAAATAGACTGGGATCGTCATGAAACGATGGACGGTTTAATGAAAGAAGGAGACAAAATTGAAGTGAAACTAATTGGCGTTGAAGATAAAACGGGCAAACTGAAACTCTCTCGCAGAGTTCTTCTGCCAAAACCAGAAGGTTATGTTGAACCGCCTAAACGCGAACGCCCTCAAGGCGACAGACCGAACCGCGATGGTGGTGATTTTCGACGCGACCGCAACGACCGTAACGATCGTGGTGGCAATAGAGGCGGCGGCGACAATAGAGGATACCGTAACGACAGAGGCGATTCAAGACCTCAACGAGATGACAGATAAATTATCTAAATATTAAAAGATGGGTGGCCGTAAAAAAGTCACCCATCTTTTTTTGTGGTCACTTTCTGATTTCAATTATTGTCGTAATTTTATCGCTACACGACATTAAAATTTCAGACAAAATGAAACACATCTCAACTATTTTAATCATTCCATTACTATACTGTTGTACCTCAAATAAAATGAATTATCCAGTTACAAAAAAGACAACTATTGTTGATACGTTATACAACACTCCAGTTGTAGACCATTACCGATGGCTCGAAAATGACACCTCGGCAGAAACAGCTGATTGGGTAACTGCCCAAAATAAAGTGACTTTCGAATATCTCGAAACACTACCTAACCGCAAAGAAATAAACGCCCGTCTTACCGAGCTGTGGGATTATCCAAAGTCAGGAACACCGTTCAACGTCTCTGGACATTGGTTCTTCTTCAAAAACAATGGATTACAAAATCAGTCTGTTCTATATACAATGGACAATCTGGAAAGTGAACCCTACTTGCTTCTCGATCCAAATACATTGAGCAAAGATGGCACAGTAGCCCTCTCGGGAATGGATGTATCGCCTGATGGAAAGTTACTTGTTTACAAAATTGCACGGTCGGGTTCCGACTGGAATGAGATATTTATCAAAGAGATAAGTTCGGGCAAAACGCTCGAAGACCATATTGAATGGGCAAAATTCTCGGGTGTTGCCTGCTATGAAGATGGATTCTTTTATAGTGCTTACGACAAACCTGAACAAGGATCAGAACTTTCGAAGACAAATACTGGTCAGAAGATCTACTTCCACAAATACGGAACAAAACAAAGCTCCGACGAATTGATCTTTTCAAACCCCAGTATGCCAAACAGAATGTATACTGCCAGTTTAGATGAGAAACGTGAATATTTAATCATTACCGAATCCGAATCAACAAGTGGAAATGGTTTATTTGTAAAAAACTTAAAACAGCCTAATTCCAATATCGTAAAACTAGCAGAAGGATTCGATTTTGATTATCAAGCTATTGATGTTGTAAACGACAAAATTCTTGTAGTTACAAACGATTCGGCTCCAAAGTTTCGACTTATTGCAATCGACCCAAAAAATCCATCAAAAGAAAACTGGAAGGAAATTATACCCGAAAAAGAAAACACACTTTTAAACGTCTCTTATTGTGGAGGAAAAATAATTGCCGAATATATGGCAGATGCAAAAAGCAGAGTTGATATTTTTACTACTGAAGGCGAACATGCAGGCAATGTTGAACTTCCGGGCATCTGTAGTGTTTCGGGCTTCAGCGGCACTCACAATGGCAATACTGCATTTTACTCTTACAGTTCATTCAACACGCCAGGTACAATCTTCAAATACAACTTAACAACTGGTGAGTCGGAAAAATATTTCGAGCCCGAAGTGAAATTTAACTCCGAAGATTTTGACGTAAAACAAGAATTTTTCAAAAGTAAAGACGGAACAAAAGTACCAATGTTCATTGTCCACAAAAAAGGAATTGAGCTCAATGGAAAAAATCCTGCGCTGCTCTACGGCTATGGAGGGTTCAATATAAGTCTCACCCCTTCGTTTTCTGCCTCTACAATCTTATATCTCGAAAATGGTGGAATATATGTAGTTGCAAACTTACGGGGCGGTGGCGAATATGGAGAAAACTGGCACCAAGCAGGAACTAAACTGCAAAAGCAAAATGTTTTCGACGACTTTATCTCAGCAGCTGAATATCTTATAAAGAGTGGCTACACAAACTCTAAGCAGTTAACAATTAGAGGAGGGTCAAACGGTGGTTTGCTAATTGGGGCAGTAACCAACCAGCGGCCCGAACTTTTTAAAGTTGCCCTGCCCGCTGTTGGAGTTATGGATATGCTACGTTATCAGAAATTTACCATCGGGTACGCCTGGGCAACCGACTATGGCACTGTTGACGATAGCGAAGAGATGTTTAACTATCTTAAAAACTATTCGCCTTATCACAATGTAAAACAACAGAATTATCCTGCAATTTTGGCAACAACAGCCGACCACGATGATAGAGTTGTACCTGCCCACACATTCAAATATATCTCAAGAATTCAGGAAATGAACACCGGGATTCTTCCAACGTTGATTAGAATTGATGTTAACGCCGGACATGGGAGCGGAAAACCAACTTCGAAAGTTATTGAAGAATATACAGACATCTATTCATTCGTTTTTTATCATACCGGAGTAATTTTCAATTCAAAAAAATGAAATTCTTAGTTATAGAAGGGAATATAGGCGCAGGCAAAACCACACTTGCCAAAATGATCAGCAAAGATTATAATGCTCAATTGGTAACCGAAAATTTTGCCGACAACCCATTCCTGAAAAAATTTTATGCCGATCAGGCAAACTTTGCTTTCACGCTCGAAATGTCGTTCATGGCCGAGCGTTATTCTCAATTAATGAACGAATTACAGAATAGAGATCTGTTCAAGGATTTTGCAGTAGCCGATTACTATTTTATGAAATCGCTGATCTTTGCAGGAGTCACTTTATCGGACGATGAATATAACCTGTATCGAAAATTTTTCAACATCATATATTCACGTTTGCCACGACCCGATTTGTATGTCTATCTCTACAAAGACAGCGACAACCTCAAAAAAAATATTCAGAAACGTGGCAGGGAATATGAACAGTCGATAAACGAAAAATACTTAGACAGCTTGAACCATTCATATTTAAACTATTTCAAGCAACAATCTGAATTTCCTGTAGTTATAATCGACACTAACAAAATTGACTTTGTAGAAAATAAGGAAGATTACCAAAAAATTTGCAAAATTATTTTTGAAAATACTTATAATTCAGGCATTACAAGGGTTTTATTATGATATAATTTTCATTTTTACCTTTCAGGATA
>CAZRXT010000193.1:0-4980 GCA_964604035.1 uncultured Prolixibacteraceae bacterium
ATCATCTGTTGTCCAATTGTTTTTGATCATCGTTAAGCTATTTAATTGATTAATAAGTGCTGAAAATTCCACATTCAACAATTACAAGATATGCTTTCGACTCCATACATTTCACGTTTCACGCAAAAGATTAAGATTTCGCAGAATAAATAGGGCACAACAGTAAATAATTGACTAAAAGATTTAGTTTTGGAGTTCAATCGATTGAATTATGTCATTTTTTAAAGAAGAATTACTGAACGTTAAAGCGTTTGTTTTTGATGTAGATGGGGTGCTTTCGCGAGATGTTTCGCCACTCGACGAAAACGGCGAACCTATGCGCACCGCCAATGTTAAAGATGGTTATGCCATGCGCATTGCTCTTAAAAACGGCTACCCAATTGCTATTATTTCGGGCGCAAAAAACGAAAACATCAGGAAAAGGTACAACAACCTGGGTGTTGAAGAAATTTATTTGGCTGTCGACGACAAAACAGAAAGCTATAATGAGTTCCTCGCAAAACACAACATTGATGCTGCAAATGTACTGTTCATGGGCGACGATATCCCCGATTACCCGTTGATGAAACTCTCGGGCGTACCAACCTGTCCGGCCGATGCTGTTACCGAAATTAAACTGGCAGCAAAGTACATTTCGGACAAGAACGGTGGCGAAGGTTGTGTGCGCGATGTGGTTGAACAAGTGTTGCGCGCTGCCGGAAAATGGAACAACGCTGAAGAATCCCGACAATCATCTTATTAAATTTCAGCATGATTCTTGAAAACCTGAAAGATTATTCGATTGTCTTGGCCTCGAAATCGCCACGGAGGAAATCGTTGTTGGAAGAACTGGGGTTAACGTTCGAAGTCAAAATCCTCGATGTGGAAGAAACCTACCCCGAAAATCTTTCAACAGAAGAGATACCCCTGTACCTTGCCGAACTTAAAGCGTCGCCATTCAACAACAAAATCGACGACAAAACACTCATTATCACATCCGACACAATTGTTTCGATTGGCGATGAAGTAATGGGAAAACCTGCCAATTACGACGATGCCTTTGCAATGCTACAGAAACTTTCGGGTCGGTGGCACAATGTTTCAACCGGCGTTTGTCTGTTCAGCAAACACAAAAAAGTTTCGTTTACATCGGTCACCAAGGTACTTTTCAAAGAGTTGACTCCCAACGAAATCGACTACTACATTACCAACTACAAACCGTACGACAAAGCCGGTGCTTATGGCATTCAGGAGTGGATTGGCTGCGTTGCCGTCAAACAAATTGAAGGTTCGTATTTCAATGTAATGGGACTGCCAGTGCAGCGATTGTACGAAGAGCTTTGCAGGTTTTAACTACAGATCAATTTTTTTGTGTTCCAAGGTTGGTTCGGTCGAAAAAATTAGTTTACCGTCGGGGTCAATCAGAACATAAAACGGCTCTTTCTGGTTCTTTTTGCCTGCTAGGTTAATATGACTGCTTGTCACCTTTGAACTCAAGTTGCACACAAGGCTTTCGGTCGATTTATATTGGTGAATCTCGCGGGTCTTCCCTTCGCGTGTAATGTAGATTCCGATCATATTCATCAGGTTATCTTTCCCCGAGGTAAGGTTTACACTGTTCAAATCGGAGAACGATGAGTAATTGCAGGTTATAAAAAAGTTCGAATTGGTAAATATCACATCAACAAAATTGCCTTTCAGCAAATAGTTGTTTTTCCAGATCACATTTCCCGAATAATCGAAAAGAGAGACTGTTAACGTATCTTCCGCCGATAAAATATTCTCTTCGGTTTGACCCTTTGTAATCATCAGGTATTGTTCGTTAATTTCATCGACATAGAAATAGCGGGGATAACCGTTCGCCCCAAGTACCTTATATTTATTTGGATTACCATTCCAATCGAACTTCGAAATAAAGTTTTCGATCTTCTGAACTCCCTTATTACTAGTTAGTACGGTATTAACAACCACCAACGTGCTATCGTCGAGAGGTTGCTGAAATACAGGGATAATCTTCTTAATTGAATCGGAAGATTGGAACGAAGGTATTACAAACCAGGCAACACTCCCCTTCTCGCCCACCTTTGCAACAAACGATTTGAAGATGCTGTCTTTGCCAATTTCGTACCCCGAAAGGTAGTTCCAGCTTTTCTTAAACGGGTTAAAATGAAGTGTTATCATTGTATCGCGCTTAAGACTTTCGGGAGCTGGCTGCTGAATTCCAAAGGCAATCGTCTTGTTTTTATAGGTAACAGAGCTATCTGCAAAAGCATTCTGCAACTTTTCCTGTTCAACAAATGCCGACAGGTGGTTCAGGTTTGAAATAAAGAGATTGTCGTTGTCGTACTTTTCGACTTCGCACCAGCGCGTCAACCCATCGAGGCCACGATATCGGGTATCAAAAAACTCAAAGTATTTCCCAACATCATCAATCGAAGCAGATTGTTTTAAACGGTTAGCCTCTTCGTTCAGTTCAACCTTCATAAAGGCCAAATCTTTAAAATACCTCAACCTATTTATCATGTATTCAGTCGAATTATTGGGGTCGTTAATGGTTTCGCGGGTTTTAGCAAGGAATTTCACCTTCGAAATTTTGTACCCCAGCAACTCATTGCAAAGCGATGCGTAATCGTATTTACCAATTAAGTTCCTGAATTTATCTTCGGGCTTAAAGTATTGCAAATCGTCGCTATAAACCTCGTCTTTCTTAAGTTTATCGATTTGCTTATCAAGCTGTTTGTCGTTTTCAACCAGACCATCTTTTATGTTGTGGATGTCGCCGTTCAGAATGTCGAGGAAGTTTTTTGCCCAGCTCTTAAAGTCCCACAAACTAACAACAGGTTGTGTAAAATCGGGTTCGACCAGACCTTCCAGTCTGTAAGTTACAATCGGGTTCAATTTGTAATTGTTCACATTCAGCAGGTGCGAAAGCTTTGCACACGAAACTTTGTATGCATCGAAAAACACCAACGAAGAATCGAAGTTTGCGCCAATGGTTTCAACATCTTTTTTAATGCTGTAATCGGCAAGCAGATAAAGGTCTTTATAGTTGGGGTAACCTTCAACAATTTCGCGGAACATAAATAAACATTCGTTGTATTTGCCAATGCATTTCAGGTAATTCTCGTGAACACTTTTGGCATTGTTGAAATAGAGATCGGCCTCGGCCAACCTCACATCAATTGCATTTAGTATATCGGGCAGAGAAACTTTCTTCTTATCGGTAACAATGTCGATATTCCCATAATATTCCCTATCCTGCCGGGACTGAGATTCGGTAAGCCGGAATTTTGCTAACCCGTAATAAGTCACCAATTCATGGTAATTCGATTGAACAAAGTCGAACTGATACAACGGGTTTGTTTCGTACATGTACTTGTAATGTATTTCGGCCAGAAGAAAATACGAAATTGCATGTTCGGGCTTCAACGACTGATAATGCCTCAAATTGAGCATATTGCTAAACCTATCGTTTGAAGGGATGCTTTCGTACAACTCTTTAAAATCGGGTTGCGAAAAGCCTGACAAAACTGAAAAGCTAATGAGCAGTGTGAGTATATATCGCTTCATAATCATTCGTTTAGGTGTTTTTACGATTCTACTTTGAAGTATTTGTCTCTTCGTCCAAGTCAAGGATTTTCATTTCAACCCTACGGTTAATTGCACGGTTTTCGTCACTATCATTGGGCACTAAAGGCACACTCTCGCCATATCCTTTCGATACAAGTCTGTTACTTTCGGCTCCGCTCAGAACCAGATAATCGACAACCGACTTTGCCCGTTTTTCGGCCAAAACGCTGTTATACTTATCGGTTCCCTTATCGTCGGTGTGGGCCATAATTTCGAGTTTGATGTCGGGGTTATCTTTCACAAGCTGCAATACACGGTCAAGTTCTTCGTGCGACGACTCCATCAAATCGGCCGAATTGAATTCAAAGTTGATATTGTTCAAACGGATAGCCACCTTGCGTTTCAATGGTTTAAGTTCCACATTTAGCCTTCGGAGAGTTCGGTCTTTATCCAAATCGATTTCGGCATGGTTGAATGCAAAACCCTTTGGCCCACGCACCTCAACATCAAACTTTTCACCTTCGCGAAGAGTGGTTTTGAAATGGCCTTCGTGCCCTGGAACAATTTCGGGACGGAAACGCCCGCCACGTCTGAAATCATACAATTCGATTTGAGCCGGCAAAAGGTTCTTTGTCTCTTCGTCGGTTACAAAAATCTCGACTTCGCGCTTCACTGGCACAAGTTCGATGTCGCGAACAAACTCATCGAAAAGAACAATATTCGACAACGCCAAATCGAGTGTATTCGAGTAGTAATCTTTTACCGAAACAGTAACCGAATAGTCAATACCAATTGGCAGGGTAAACCTCTTCTTCCCGGGAACAACATTCTGAACCTCAACATCAACCAATTTACCCTTGCTATCTTTCACCTTCACATCGCCATCCAACGGAAACAACTCTTCCTGATCGTAACTATTTACAGTCAATTCGGTCTTTGGGAACAACGAAAAATCGTGACTGAAATCTTTATCAGTCTTAGTGTAGTCAAATAACATGTATTGATGCGAGAAGTTCTCTTTAAAAACATGGAACATCATTGTTTCAGAAGCGTTAAGGAGCATTCGCCATTCGCCAGTTTTAGGATCGGCGGTTGTTTGAAATTTTATACGCGACAAAACAGGATCGGTAACCAACAGTGTTGCCGCAACCGGAGAATTGTTTGTAGGGTTTAAAACCTTCCCCTTTATAACAATTGTCTTTTCGGGCTTGAACTTATCATCGAGCATAAACCTGAAAAGTTTGCATTCGGGTTTTGAGTCAGAATTCTCATTCACAATAAAATAGATATACTTATCGGCCTTGCAATAATTGGGACAGATCTCGCTCAACTTGCTGTTCAACGTATCTATTTCAACAGGGAGATACCAATGAATGTCGCCCATTTTCTTTGCCCAACAAATCTCCCATTTCTCTTTATCATCACGAATCC
>CAZRXT010000194.1:0-1813 GCA_964604035.1 uncultured Prolixibacteraceae bacterium
CCCATGTACACCTTTTTGGTGATACTATGCATTGCTTCGGCACTTGGAAACCAAGGGTGGCAAACGCTCTTCAACAACTTTGCAGTTGAACAAGCCGGTGTCGATTCGGTAAAAATGGGCATCATTCAATCGTTGCGCGAAGTTCCGGGGTTTTTAACCTTCTTTTCGGTGTACATACTTATGGTAATAGCCGAACACAGGTTTGCCTCGCTCTCTATTGTTGTGCTGGGTATTGGCGTAATGCTTACCGGATTCTTCCCCACAATGGGCGGACTAATATTTACTACCGTGCTTATGTCGATAGGTTTTCACTATTTCGATACAGCAAACCAATCGCTCTCGCTGCAATATTTCAAACCCGACAGAGTTCCCCTTGTTCTTGGAAAACTGCGGAGCTTTACTGCCTTGGCCAACATTGCCGTAGGTGCAGCTATTTGGGTGCTTTCTAAATATTTAACATATCAGATGATGTTTTTAGGTGTTGGTTTGGTTGTAATATTGATAGGGCTTTACTCATTCATTTTGAAACCTGTTGACCATTTACTTCCCCCTCAACACAAAAAATTCATTCTGAAACGGAAATACTGGTTGTTTTATGTGCTGAATTTTCTGGCAGGTGCACGCCGACAAATATTCATTGTTTTTGCCATTTTCATATTGGTTCAGAAGTATCATTTTTCGGTTATTCACATTACGGCCTTGTTCGTCATCAACAATGTAATTACCTGGATACTTAGTCCGTACATTGGGAAAGCCATCAACCGTTATGGCGAGCGCACCATGCTTACAGTTGAATACGCATCGCTGTTTGTTGTTTTTTCGTTGTACGCGCTGGTCGAAAACCGTTGGGCAGTAAGCATACTTTATGTAATCGATAATGTGTTCTTCAGCTTTGCCATTGCCATTAACTCATTCTTCCGTAAGCAGGCCGACCCTGCCGATATTGCCCCATCGATGGCCGTTGGATTCACCATTAACCACATCACAGCCATTGTTTTGCCTATTGTTGGCGGAATACTTTGGACAATTAACTGGAGGCTCCCTTTTATTGGAGGGGCTATACTGGCCTGTTGTTCACTTCTTTTCAGCCAATTTGTAAAAGTTGAACCACAGGAAACAACATTAGGGTAACCATTAAGAATTACACATAAAGAGAGATGAAAAACCTTTTTCTGATTTTTACATCACGCAAATATTTTGCCGTTGCACAGCTGTTTCTTTGCCTGAGTTTCTCGTTTGGAACCTGGGTAATTTACATTCCAACTATAAAAGACAAACTCAACCTTAGCGAAGGCGATTTGGGGCTTGTTCTCCTTTTTGGCGCAATAGGTGCAGTGGCTTCCCTACCTTTCGGGAAAAGGATGGTCGCCAAATTGGGCGAAGGCAAGTTGGCTCTTATGGGTGTGCTGCTTCAAACACTGGCCATTACGGGCAACTTTTTCGCCGGCTCTTTTTACATGCTTTGTACAACACTTTTCTTCCAGGGTTTCTTTGGAGGGTTCTTTCAAATTGGCATTAACTCGCTGGTAACATCGCTCGAAAAAGATGATGACATCTCAATCATGTCGTCGTGCCATGGTTTTTTTAGTCTGGGCGGAATTTTTGCTTCGGGGGTTGGCACCATGCTTCTCATTCTTATTGGCAATCCAGGTGCACACATGCTGATTATGACTTCAGTAATTGTTCTTCTTCAGGTGATTTTTGCGCCGTCGTACATCCGCATCAATAAAGAGATGAACCCCTTTTACAAACCGGGAGGTATGAACAATTCGACATTCAAAAAGCCTATTATGTGGGGATTGGCAATTGTGGT
>CAZRXT010000194.1:1913-4977 GCA_964604035.1 uncultured Prolixibacteraceae bacterium
TTTCTGTTCATTGGCTTTGGTTTTTCAACCATTGTACCCGAGGTTAACCGCCTTTCGGCCAATGTTGAAGGTGTTGAACCTTCGTCGGGGATTGCATTTATGGCCGGAGCCGGTTTTGTTGGTTTCCTTGCAGGCCCGGTTGCGTTAGGCGCTATTGCCCAACAAAGTGGCTTACGTATAAGCTTTGTTTTTTTGACCGGATTAATACTACTTGGCACAACAACTGCAATTGTTATAAAACGAAGCGTAAAAAAAGGTCAGATTAACGAAGAGGGCGCAAAAAAAGGGAACGACCATTCGATCATCCCCTTTGAATTATAATGCATTGAGTAGATTAAAACTTGTAGCTAAAGCCTACACCAATTAACTCTTTGAATTGAACTTTAGCAACATTTTTCTCAACAGGATCTTTAGTATCAAAATCGTAAATCAAATGAGTGCTTATCTGAGCACTGATATATTTGTTTACCTTCATATTGATTGAAGTTTTCCAATCGACATCAACCTTTTCAGGGTGATCAAGATAATTGGTAAAAAGCCCAAGTTCCGAAAGCAGGCCAACATTCTTCATGATCTCAACATTGAGTGCTGTTTTCAAATAAGCACCAAACTCCGGACGGAAAGCTTTATCAATATCAAGCCCGTAATTCACACGAAGCGAGTCATCAGAAACAATTGTAACCTTACCTGTAACCGGCGACATCAGCAACGAGAACCTATCGCTAGGTTTATAATCCATACCGACAGAGAGAAACATGTAGGCAGGCGAAAACAGATCAGAAATTCGTTTTAGGTTCTCCTTATCGGAATAACCGGGAGCAAACTGCGATTTAAAATTGAACATTCCTGAATAGAACCATTTGTTTGCTGCCTTAATACCGAGTTTAGATTGAAGGTCGATAATATCTTCATTCTTCTGAAGTACAAGTCCCTGAACTTTCGAAAGACCATAGCCCAAGTCGAGGATATTGTCCCACGAGATATTAGCCTTCCGGTAATTCGCAAAATATTGTGCTTTTGCAACGCCCGATACAGAGTTTAAACCACCGGCAGCCCAGTTCGAGAACGAAACCTGATTAAAGTTAATGGCAAACATACCACCATTAGTCCAGTAAGTTGTGTCTTTTTTTTCCTGTGCCGAAGCAAAGAAAACCGCCAAAACACATACGACAGATAAGAGTAATCTTTTCATGAGAAAAAAAATTTGAGATTAGACTTTATAAAATCGAATTTATATTGATTTCAAATTAAATTACATAAACAATGCACTACACCAATTGTTTTTCACCTTCTGACTTACAAGTTTAAGCCCTAACTTGTTTGCTACAGCTTCTACATCTTTCAAATCGTCGAGATAGAAACCACTAACATGCAAGCTGCCACCGCTGCTCAAAACCGAGAAATACGTTGGCAAATCGCTGATGATTATATTTTTATGGATATTGGCAAAGATCACATCAAACTTTTGGTCAGGAATAACAGAAGCATCGCCAAGAAGCGCGGTTATGTTTTCGGCGTGGTTCAACTGGGCGTTTTCAACAGTGCCATCGTACGACCACTTGTCGATATCGATAGCAGTAACTGTTTTCGCCCCGCACATCGAAGAGAGAATTGCTAGAATTCCGGTACCACAACCCATATCGAGCACACTCATTCCTTTCATATCGGTTTCAAGCACATACTCCATCATCATCGAAGTTGTTTCGTGGTTGCCGGTGCCAAATGCCATGTTTGGTTCAATCACTATTTCGAATTCCAGCGTTGGGTAATCGGTATGGAAAGGAGCACGAACCACACAACGGTCGGCAACAACAAGTGGTTTGAAGTAATTTTTTTCCCACACTTCGTTCCAATTCTGATCAGGGATCGATTCCGATTTCCATTCAAACTTAAACAGCGGTTCAAAAGATATCTCTTTCAATGTCAACTCATCCCAACTTCTATTAGGAACAAAAGCTTCGATATTCTCTTCGTTTTCAACAAAACTTTCGAACCCGATTTCGCCAAGGTTCGCCATTAAAACATCCCTAAAATCCTGATTGTCGGGAGTTATTGTTATTGTATATTTTAAATATTCCATACGTATAATTTTCGCCAAAGATATTCATTAAATTGCACATATTTAATTTGATAAATTAGTTTGAAACTCGATGAAGTTTAGCACAAAAACCCGCTACGGAATAAGGGCAATGATTGAATTTGCGATGGACACAACCCGCAAAGGTGTGTTTCAGAAAGACATAGCTCAACGGCAAGATATTTCGGTAAAATATCTCGACCAAATTATCCATGCACTTAAGGCAGCAAATCTGATTGAAAATGTTAGTGGGAAAAAGAGTGGGTACATTCTTACCCGGAATCCTATTGATATAACGATTTACGATATTCACAAAGCCCTCGACAACGATATTTGTGTGATTGATTGCATGTCGGAAAACTACGAATGTGAAAAAAGGGAAAGCTGCACTGCCCAGAATTTCTGGAGAGGATTGAACACCGTTGTTGTTGATTACATGCAAAATACAACTCTCGAAAGTATTTCAAAAGAAGAAAATCAATTGGGTAGGGAATGAAAAAACATAAACGAATTGATTCAAAAGAGTTGGAATTGTTTCGCCCCAATGTATCAACAGCCATCGAATTGCCCCTTTTTGAAACAGGCATCTCGGCCGGTTTTCCGTCTCCTGCCGACGATTACATTGAAGACCGTATTGACCTTAACGCCGAGTTGATCAGAAATCCAAGTTCAACATTCTTTGGCCGTGTAAATGGCGATTCGATGATCAATGCCGGAATTGGAGACGGCGATCTGATTGTGATCGACAAATCAATAGAACCCAAAGACAATTCAATTGTTGTTTGTGTTATTGATGGTGAATTTACAGTAAAGCGCTTCCGTAATAACGATGGAGAAATTTTGCTTGTTCCTGAAAATGAAAAATATAAAACTATAAAAATCACCAACGAGAACGATTTCAGAGTATGGGGAACAGTTACCTATACTATTAAAAAACACTGATTTAGAATGATTGCACTTGCCGACTGTAACAATTTTTACGTTTCG
>CAZRXT010000195.1:0-1285 GCA_964604035.1 uncultured Prolixibacteraceae bacterium
ATTACACCAACGTGCGCTCATACTCTATCTTTTGCACTTCATTTTCGGTGTTCGAAAGCTTATCGATCTCATTTATAATGTCATTATTCTTAGCAATCCGATACGTAGTAGTTTTAGCCGAACGGTTTGTTGAACCTTCAAATTTGAAGTAGACAATAATTTTTTGTAATTGAACAGCAAGTTCGTTTAGCCTTTCGGAATCGGTAGCTATTTCTTCGCTAAGCAACACATTTTGCTGACTTGTTGCATTGAATTGTTGAAGTGCGCTATTAATTTGATCGGCTCCTAAAGTTTGCTCAATACTTGCGGCACTAATATCTTGAACCAAACTGGCTGTTTTTAGTATTTCGGGGATCAGGTCATCAAGTAGTTTTGTCGAGTTCTCGGTTACACGCACACTTTCCGAAGCGAGTTTAATAATTTCGTCGGCAGCAACTTTGCTGAGTTCGGCAAGCTTACGTACTTCGGAAGCCACAACAGCAAAACCTCTGCCTTGCTCGCCAGCACGGGCAGCTTCTACAGCGGCATTTAGTGCAAGTATGTTGGTTTGGAATGCGATATCGTTGATGACGGTTATTTTGTCTGCAATTTTCTTTATCGAATTCAAGCTCTCTTTAGATGAAGTCCCAACTGTTTGAATACCCTGAGAAATTGTATGTGCAATTTTTTCTGTTTGTTGCGAGTTGTCGCTGTTTTGCTGGATTATGGCCACCATCTCTTCCATCGACGAAGATATTTCTTCAACAGAAGATGCTTGTGTTGAGGCAGACAAAGACATCTGAAGCGATACTTCATTTAGCCTTTTACCTGCTGTTGATATCTCCCTAATATTATTGTTTATTTCAGAGACGACACGTGTTAAGCTGTTTTGTATCTTGTTGTTTGCGTTAATTAGTTTTCCAAAATCCTGCTCATCTCTGAATACGTTTTTTTCTAAAGCTAAGTTCAGGTTTCCTTTCGAAAGCTCTTCTAATTTGTTCACCAAATTTAATAAAGGTTTTACAAATGATATTGAGCCATAATAGAAACAGAATGAGCTTACTGCAATGTTTGCTACGGTAATTGCAATGTTGATAACTGTGTTGCCATCGAAATATTTGTACTTTATTCCAATCGTAAGCATTAAGAAAAGCAGGTTAAAGAGCCAAATTAAGCCCACCTTAATAAATACTGAGTTTTTGAAAAAATGATTAAGAACAAATGTTGCTGCTGCTCCAGCTGCAACAATGCTGATGAGGTTGCTAAGAATGAAATTCATGTTGTTTATGTTATGATTGATTAAAGG
>CAZRXT010000195.1:1385-4964 GCA_964604035.1 uncultured Prolixibacteraceae bacterium
AACAATATCCGGTGATTGTTAATCGGAAGAACTCCTTTTGCAATTCGGAATGCTTTTATCGTATTTTTTTTAGTTGTTTCGTCGAGGTTTTCCCAAAGCCAGGGGCATCTTATTAATCCAAGGGCAAAATAGGCATTGTCGACCAGAAACTGAGAGCCTGTCCAGGCCATGTAATCTTTCGAATCGGGATTAACGGCGTTGCTTATTGCTTTTAGTGTCATTGCCCGGTATTGGTTTCTCATGTCGATTTCATAGACTGAACCTCCTTCAATATTGAGCCAAGGTGCTATTCCACTTAATGTTCGACCAAACGCTTCCATGTAAGCCATCTGTTTTCGTGCTTCTGCGTTGTCGGTTTCTTTTGAAACTACCACTGGCATCTTTTCTTTGAGCGACTCTTCAGCAAGGTTCTGAATTACTGGGCGCGAAATTTTGTCCATCTGACGGAGCCAATATTCGCGCTGTTCCGAAGTTTTGTTGAACAGAGAGTAGTCTGAACTAAAATCTTTAACAGGGTGGTAAATTTTATTCGGTATTTTTCCAATCATATTGAAAACTGGACGAAACTTCATTGTCGACAGGTATCCAAATTTGAATTGATCGGGCCTGTCTGCCAAATAGATTTTATTCTCGAAGCCAGGAATTACATAGTTTCCTTCTCCTCCAAAATCGGCAATCAGGAAGCCACCATTTTTTAGTAACGAAGGGTATAGAACTTCATGGTGGCCGCTCCAACCATCAAGTAGGGCATTGTTTATGAACTTCAAGGCTCGGTTCGAAATCCGGTAAACAGGGTTGAACGAAGCGACACGCTTTTCGAGTGCCAACTCTTTTGTCGGATGGGTAAGGTTCCACCAACACCAACCCGGTTCTTCATTCCAATTGCGGATACTGCAACTTATGAAATCGGAGTTGACAGTGCTGTACGAATCGAATAAAAGCGACCAGTTTCCCGAGAAACGAACATCGTCTTCAACAATCCAATAGAATTCGTATTCTGGGTTTTCGCGGTAAAATTTCAACAATGGGAAATGGTTGCTTCCAGGAAGTAGTTTGTCACCGATTGGCCGAAAACCAAGGTTGGTCAACACCGTGTTGTCAAACAGGAAATGATCAGCTTTCTTTATTGGCTCTGGAACTGTGGGCTCTTTTTGATGAAAAGCTATCAGAACATCCGAATGGTTCTTGGTCGCTCTTTTTATTTCAGAATAGAGATTAATGATTATTGGCGAACTCTTATCGGTAAGGACAAGTATTGCTTGCTTGTTTTTTTCAGTCATTGAACCCAAATTTGGTTTTGGATATAAAAATAGCAAGTCAATCTATAATCTTCAATAATATTTGATGAAACAAACAAGCTACTAAGTTAATTTTAATAGAGGCAGTACAACTGAGAATTCAGCGAAGCTATAAGTGAATGCAAATGAAGTTCAGACCGTTTTTCTTGTTTGATAAATAAGATATGGTTGCTTACAGCTTTGAGGTATAACAAACAAGCGAGCTTCCAACTCTGGAAACTCGCTTGTTCGCGGTGTTGTTCTTTAAAATCTATTTTTTCACAATTTCAACCCTTCGGTTTTTTGCACGGCCTTCTTCTGAGCGGTTGTCTGCAACGGGGCGTTCTTGTCCCCAGCCAATTGATGAAAGCCGCGACTTGCTTATGCCTTTTGCTGTAATTGCCGATACAACAGCTTTTGCTCTTGAATCAGATAATGTTTTGTTCGACTCTGGCGAACCTACATTGTCGGTATGTCCTTCAATGCTTACATTTAATTCTGAATTAGAGTTTAGTAATTCAAAAATCTGATCGATAATAGGTTGCGACTCAACTTTTATTGTCGACTTGCCTGTGTCGAATAGAATGTCAAGCGCAATATAGCCATTGTTATTTAAGGCATCGAGCATTTCGTTGGCTTGAATTACTTGATTCATAGCTTCTTTTTCAATAATATAAAGATAGTATTCATCGTCGGTTGCGTTGAGGTTGATCCATGTTTCGTTGCCGTTTTTGGTTACCTTAGCAGTAATGAAACTATATGTATTGTTAGCTTCAACAACCTTGGCTACTATTGTTGCATTAATTTGCTTGAACGCATTTTCAAAGTTTCTGAAGATTTGAAGCGCTGAAACTGTTTTGCTATCATCGCTTTTGTTGTAAATGTAGTAATAGTATTTTCCTTCAACGGTTTTGAATGTCGCATCGTCATTGGTTATGTTGTTAATTCTGAAGTTGTAAGCGTCAAAATCCTTTAACTCACATTCATTAATTTGGAAATTTGGCATTCGGTTAAACAGCGGGTAGTCAGTACAGCCTTCGGCATCTTCTTGTGCTGCCACCGAAATTGCCCCAAACATTGTAATTATTAGTAAACAAAGGTTCATCAAATTTTTCATAGTGTCTTTTTTTTTTGTGTGATTATGTAAAAATATGAAATAGACATGATTAAACAAACACAATTTGAAATAAGGTTGTGATATGTTTTGTTTTATCTCTCTCCTTCGAGCCAATCTTTAAACTGTTTTACTTTTTCGCGGGCAACCAAAAAATCGTCCTCTTCCTGATCTTTTACTTTGAGCTTGAACCGCGAGTTGCTGTAAGAAATGACATCGATAATTGAGCTAAGCGCAACAAGGTATTTGCGGTTTATGCGGAAGAATTTATCGGGGTCAACCAGTTGTTCAATGGTTTCGAGCGTTTGGTCGAGAAGGTAATTGCGACCGTCGTTTGATTTTATGAAAGTCCCTTTCTGATAACTATAAAAGTAGAGTATATCTTCGCTGTCGACAGTTCTCAAATGTGTGCCGATCTTCACTAAAAATCTCTTTTTAAATTCTTGCTTTCCAATTGAATAAATAAGGTTTTGGATCAGTTGTGGCGTTATTTTGGCTGAAGTAGTTGCGTGTAGCAATTCGAATTTGTGTAATGCTGATGTTAGTTCTGCTTTGTCGATTGGTTTCAATAAATAATCGATGCTGTTAACTTTGAAAGCTTGAAGAGCGTACTGATCATAGGCTGTAGTGAAAATTACAGGGATTTGGAGCTCAGCCCGTTTGAAAATTTCGAAGCTAATTCCGTCGCCTAGGTGTATGTCGAAGAATGCCAGATCGGGTGCTTCGTTTACCGAAAGCCATTTCAGCGTACCTCTAATGGTGTCGCACACACCAACGATTTTAGCCTCGCGAACAACTTCTGAAATAAGTGCTGCAAGTTGGGCTGCAGCCAGTGGTTCATCTTCAACAATTAATATTTTCATTCGTAAATGAGTTTAAAGTTGATCTGTTTTTACTGTTCAAGGTTAACGATAGGGAAGGTTACCCGAAAGGTTTCGTCTGTTTTTTCAATGCGCAATTCTTTGTTGGTCAAAAACAGATAACGTTGCCGCAGGTTTTCCAACCCAATTTTATTGCTCCCTTCAATATTCTCTTTGGGTTGATAGTTGTTTTCAACAACAATTTCGGTGTCATTTGGCTGATAAATAGAAATCTTAAGCGGTTGTTCCTTCGAAATAACATTGTGTTTTACTGCATTTTCGACCATCATTTGAACCGACATTGGAATTACTTCGCCTCCATTTTTCG